>CALBJF010000178.1 GCA_937892665.1 uncultured euryarchaeote
ACTGATAATCTCAAAGAACTGCATCTTGAATATATATATCTGTTAGGAGAAATCTTTGATACAGATTTAGAAATGGAGCGCATTAAATCCAAACTTGCAATTGAACTTGGTGAATTTGAGGGCATTAAAGACATCATCACTTGGAAACGAATAAGTAAGATACAAGAAAAACTGGATTCAAAACAAATACAGCAAGAGGAAATTGATGCGTATACTGATTGTCTTGAAGATATTCCTGAAAAAACTACTGAAGAAAAAGTGGTTGTATCCATTCTAGTAGATATGTACAGAGAGTATGAATTATGAAGTTCTAATTCAACGGTTCATGAAGAAATCAATTTCCTTTGCTGAATATCATGTTTAAGTAATGTCGAGATTCTTCTATTGGTATGTTTGTGCTACGAGGATATTGTAACGAAAAGGGATACTTAGGGAATGAAGAAATAACATCTGAACATTATCAAGAGACTGATCCTTGTCCAAGTTGTGGACAAGTCAAACTCTGTGATGTTCATTGGGAAGAACCACGTCCATTTGATGATGGAGATATTGATCGTATTTCTTCTGAATTCTCTCGTGATGGTGGATGCAATGTCTTCCCTGGAGGCGTTCCAGGCCCCTTCAATCCACGGTTGGTGATTTTTGTTGACCATCCTGCAATCAACAAGGAAGATATTCTTGCCAAAATTCGTAGTCGAATTCAACGACATATGGCTGGACAGAGAACTGAAGAAATCATCTTTGTATCTCGTCATCGATTTACAATGCAGAGAATGTTTGGTATCAAGGAGAAATTCGGACAACTTGTTGACCAATGGCGATTCATGGATTCAACTTTTGCACCGTTGATTCAATTTAGAGATGAAGCTGAACGATGGGTTCGCTCTTATCATTCACAATACCAAGCCATTCGTCCAATGTTTCGAGGTGTCATCAATGTTTAATGCTGCTAATTGTATCGGATTTGAAGCTGCAGATTATCTCGAACAACTCGGTTATACATACACC
>CALBJF010000179.1 GCA_937892665.1 uncultured euryarchaeote
CAAGCAAAGCAGCTTGGGTCTTTGGAGGAGCACGGTTAATCTCGTCAGCAAGTAGAATATTCGAGAATAATGGGCCTGCACGCAACTTGAAATCGCCAGACTTTTGATCGTACATGTATGTACCCATGATGTCAGAAGGAAGCAAGTCAGGAGTGAATTGAACACGCTTGAACTTACATCCAAGTGCACGAGCGAAGGTGTTTGCTAGAAGTGTCTTAGCAAGTCCTGGGAAATCTTCCAGAAGCATGTTACCGTTGGATAGAACACCAACAGTTACTCGGCGCAGGTTCTCGTTTTTACCGATAATAACCTTGCTTACTTCATTCATCAAAGCGCTGGAAATGTCTGCAACGGTTCGTATGAGATCTTGTGTACGGGCGTCTCCGCCGCTGTTTTGTTGTGAAAATCCAGCATCCATCATGAATCACCTAAGTGTTATCAGCCTTACGACCGCTTGACATGATACTTGAATGTATGCCGTTGATACGTCGAACAAACCTCACGCAACGTGCCGTCTGCCCCAGAAATGGTCCTCTTTACGATGGAGTTTGATAATCTCTTCAAGAATTTCCTTTTCGAGTTCCGTCAACTCAACTTTCGCAAGTCGTGGAACGTGAGATTCAGGGATGTCAACATAGAATTGTTCCAACTCTTCAATGTGTCTTCCAACAGTTGGACCCATGATGGCAACAGCGACTTCTTCACCTTGTTTTGCTTCTTTGAGTTCATCACTTGAGCGGGAACGAAGGCTTCGAATTTGACCAACAGCGGTTCCATCGACTTTCATCAACCGCTGACCCAGATGAACTCGTCCTCCAAGAATACGCATCCCAACAATAGCAGGTCCCTTTTTGCGGAATGTATGGTTTTCAAGATAGAGAAGTTTTCCAGGATAGATGAGGTTCTCTCGAGTTGCAGCATCGATTGCTTTCATTCGTTCTTCCTTCCATTCTTCAAATTGATCAATAATGTGGTAAATGATATCGCCACCAATCCAAGTAACGCTTTCATCGCCTTGATTGACAAGAGCACGAACTTCATTGTTCGGCTCAATCGAGAAACCAAGAATAATCTGATTCAGAGGATTGCTTGCAGCATCTGCAGTCATGAGATCTCGTTTGTTGACAGGTCCAACAGTGGCTCTTCGAATAGGAACCTCAATCTTCTTGAGCTCAAATGCGAGTGCTTCCAGTCCACCAATAGTATCTGCTTTGATGACGATTCCTTCTTCATCAAGTTCAACCGACACTTGGGTTTCTTTGCGAGCTTCTTCCCAAGCCTCTTCACTCGAGAGTCGAATTGTGGTCCCTGCGAGTGCTTTTTCAAGTCCTTGTGCGATAATCTTGACACCTGCTGCAGCATCAATGGTATCGACTGATTCCCATCGGTCACCAGCATCTCGCATCTCAGACATACCACGAGCACGCTTCAATCCCTTGATGCGAACATCAAACGGACCATCTGCACTGACGACAGTAATCGTATCGGTTACGTTGAGAGAACCGCGATGAAGAATAACATCGATTGTTTTCCCCATTCCAATTTCATCTTTCATTTCGAGAATGGTTCCTTCGGCAGGACCAAGTGTATCAGTAAGACGATCCTCAAGGAAGCGTTCTGCCAAACCAACGGTAACGGTAAGAAGATCTTGCAATCCTTCACCTTCCTTCGCAGACATTGGAACCAGTGGGAAGGATTGTCTGAAATCCTTGATTTGATCGTATCGTTCAAGGTTAATTCCATGTTCAGAAACCTGACCAACAAGTTTCCAGAAACGCTTTTGAAACAAATCGATAACATCTTCTCGTTGGTCTTCTAGAGAGGCCAAGAAAGAGCGATCTTTCTTACATCTCCATCCATGAATCCTGTCAATCTTATTTCCAGCAACGACGAAAGGTGTTTTTGTTTGTTTGAGAATATTGATTGATTCAATGGTCTGAGGTTGTAACCCTTCCATAATATCAACCACAAGAATGGCAATATCTGCAAGAGCACCGCCACGATTGCGAAGTGAAGCAAAAGAATGGTGACCTGGTGTATCGATGAAGAGTAATCCAGGTGATTTGAAAGGGCGACCTTGCATAAGTTCAGCACATGTTTCATTGAGAATCTTTGCAGGGACTTCGGTTGCCCCTATATGTTGTGTAATTCCACCGGCTTCACGATCCATCACACTTGCTTGTCGCTCACTTCCGAGGGAACGAACCAAGTCGAGAACGCTTGTTTTACCGTGGTCGACGTGACCGAGAACAGAAACAATCGGTTGACGATTTTCGCCACGAGCCACCGGCTCTTCAGCGATATCTTCTGTCTCGTCCATAACACGACCTCCTCGAGGAGGATGGATGAACCTTACTCGTAAACCCAGGTACCCATGGTGTTCTTCCAATCCATGAGTCCTTCAGGGAACCAAAGTCCAAGTTCGAATGTTGCAGTTTCAGGAGCATCTGATCCGTGAATCATGTTGAAGCCCATGTCCATTCCGAAGTCTCCACGGATTGTACCTGGCTCAGCTTCTCGACCGTTGGTTGAACCAATGAGTTTGCGAGCAACTGAAATTGCATCACGACCTTCCCATGCCATACAGACAACGGGTCCTGATGTTACGAATTTGATTAATCCAGGGAAAAATGGGCGTTCCTTGTGGACATCGTAGTGTGTACGAGCAATTTCTTCGCTCGGTACCATTGACTTGAGTCCAACTAATTTGAGACCCTTTCGTTCAAAACGGCCAATAATTTCGCCGACTAATCCTCGTTGTACGCCATCAGGTTTTACCATAATGTAGGTTGTTTCCATGTTCTTCACCAGCCTGAGCCACCAAGGGCCCCTTTATCAGTTCACCGAATGGGATCAGCGAATTCCGCCACGAACGAAATGGCGTGTCCACTTCACCTTACGTGAATTTCTGGACAACTTGACCATGTTCTTGCGGGCCTTGCTGTTCTTGAACCAGAGGATGCTTCCGTCCTTGCGGACAAACATAGTTCCTGTACCTGGTTCAATTTCTTCTCCGGAGAATGTGCAAACTCTTCGTTCTGGCATGATAATCACCGTGCGTTTAGCTTACGGGCTTCTCTTCCCGTATCTCGGAGCATTAGGATGTCTCCCATTCGAACAGGTCCGATCACGTTTCTTGTGATAATTCGACCAACGTCTCGTGGGTTAGGTGCGTCGTTAACACGGACTTTGACCTGAGTTGCTTCGCCTGTCATGCCAGTTCGGCCGACAATCTCAACAACTTCAGCAGGCCATCCGCTTACTGTATCGTCACTCATCTAAATTCACCTCAGTGTTCAGTTCTTGAGTCCGTTGATGGTCTCAACTACAGCGTTGAATGCTTCTGTGTTGCTCTTTGGAATTTCCATAAGAGCGATGGAAGCAGTCTTAACTCCGTTTGGAAGTCCAGTTTCTTTTGCAAGGAATTCTTGAGAAGGAACGTATCCGTATGGGATCCCTTTTTCTTCACAAATCAAAGGAATGTGAGCCAGAAGTTCTGGTGGGTTAACGTCTTCTGCAAGGACGACGAATTGTGCAGTACCGCGTTCTGCGGACTTGGTTACTTCGTTGCTTCCTTTCTTAATTCGGCCACCGGAATTTGCTCGAATGAGCTCATAAATTTTGTCGGCAGCGTCGCTTGGGGTTTCAAATCGTACATGTACACTCATTGGTATTACCTCGTGTGGTAATCCTTCGGCTGTAACTCGTCCATATAAACGCATTGGACGTGAAATTGAACACAGTAAAGCGGTCAGTTGTTGAGAAGTTCCCGAACACCACGTGCCAACGCCTCGCCTGCATCGATGACTGAGCGTGGATTTGCTAAACTACCTGTTGCGTGAACGCCGTCAACAAATTGTGTGAGCCGTCGAATTGCTCCACCCGTGAAGAGGCCGTGGGAACAAGCGGCGTGAACTTCTGTAGCGCCTTGACTTCTCAATGCATCAGCAGCGCGACAGATTGTTCCACCAGTTGCAATCATATCATCCACGATTGCCACAACTTTTCCTTTGACATCCAGATCTTTCGCTTTGTGGATAATTGTATGCGCATCAATCCGAGTTTTCTCCAGATAGGAAAATTCACAATCGATTAATTGTGCAACTTGACTTGCACGATCGATTGCACCTTTGTCAGGTGAGAGAATGAAATCAGGTTTGACTTCGGACAGAAGGTGGTTAGCCAACTCCGGCATTGCCGATGTAAATGCCACTGGAATCTCCAAATTTTCAAGGACTTGTGGGGCGTGTAAATCGAGTACTGTCAAGCCATCGCACTGTGTTGCCAGCATATCTGCAATCGCCCTAGCTGAGATGACTTCTCCAGGCTTGAAACGCTTGTCTTGTCGAGAATATCCGAAATATGGTACCGCAAGGTATACCCCGGGGCCGATATTCTCCATTCTTTGAGGTTCTATACCTCGAAGGTTTTCTAAGGAACCTTTTCGAACATCTGAAATTGCTTTGAGCATGAGGAGTGTTTCAACAATGCCAGCATCTGGAAATGTGTTGGATACAACAACGACAGGTTCCTTACGAATTGCTTCGATTTGTTCTTCGGGAATTCGAATGTATCCTTCAGTATCAGGAAATCGTCGAGCTTCGAGTTGAACATGATCCCAGTTCAGTGCAAGTGCAAGTTGTTCTGCTACCTGTTGTGCATTACTTCCTGAGACAACGACCATGGCTTTCCCTCAATACGTGCTGAACGCCGCCCGTTCATGTGCTTTGCGAGTCTTTCGACAGCCAAAAGATGAGGGTTGGTGCGCGAGGCAGGACTTGAACCTGCGACCTCCCGGTTATCAGCCGGGTGCTCTAACCGACTAAGCCACCCGCGCAAGGGCAAGCCTGCGACCTACAACCCTGTCATAAGAATGACGGTCGTTTGAAAATCACTCTTCGTCGAATTCCGGATCGTTAATTGCGATGTATGAAGGCAACTGCAAGACACGGTCGAAGGTTCGAGAGAGAACAATCTCGTCCAGACGTTCACGAGTTCTTGCGAACGCCGTGATTGGAATTTTGATTTCTGCGCCGATTCCATATTGCTTTTGAGCATGGAGTCGAGTTCGAACTGTGAATCCTTTGTATGTACGCTTAACTTTGACCATGTCGACAATAACGCCAACTTCTCGGCCTTGGTTGTCTAGGACAGCTCGGTCGAGCATTTCATCAGGAGCGTAGAGTTTCTCATCAACACGGATGGTGTTTCTCCACCTTCGTTGTAGTTCACGCATAGACTTTGACAACTTTACGGTGCCATCGTTTTGGATGCTGTGCACCAATTCCTTTGGTAAAGGTGCTAGTTCTGCAGGCTTACGCATGTATTCGTCAGCGACATCTGTCTCAACTTGGATCCGCATCGATTGGACGCGTGCCTCGTTAGGATGGTGTCGTTCACCAACAATTGTTCCTACTTTTTTGTCGTTCACATATACATCCCGGTGTACTAATTCCTGAATGTTGTATTCTTTATCTGCCATATTTTCCCATCTCCTCGGGACTTGCCCGGTTATCCACTGTTCGTCCGACCCGCCTATTATACTCTTCGACTACAATAATTGAATTTTCAATTGGAATTTTGATTTATAGAACGTTGAACTCAATTGAGAGAGCGATTTATTTTTGTTTTTTGAATGTCGTATAATTCTCAAAATATACTGTAATTTCATTTACAAAACTTTTCAATTTCAATTGGATTCGGTTTAACATAGTATGTGATTCAGATCGAGTGGAATTTATCTCTAAAAAAGACGATATGGGAGAAATTCCAATTGGATTTTCATACTTTAGACCCCCGGGGATGGATGCCAACCTCTGATACGGAGGTGTTGAAACTGGCTACAGGGCTATGTTCAAAGGAGGTCTTGGCCAGCCTCTTACCATGGCGGATAATCCTCTCACCATACTTCACCAACTTCGAGACGTTAGTGGAGCTCCTGAAACCGTGGGACTCACCGATGAAATCATTTCTCGATTTTGCGCTACTGACGCCCAACTCGTGCAGGCGATCAACGAAGCAAGTACCGCACATCAGGCTTTGATCGAAGAATTTGGAATGGACGTTATGACCCTTCCAGAATCTGAACTTATCCCACATCTGCAAGAAGACTACGTGAACTTCTACGCCCCTGCTACGGTGAATCCATACATTCCAATTGCAGGACGTGGACCTTGGTTGGTGACTTCTAGCGGAGCAGTACTTCACGATAATGGGGGATATGGTATGCTTGGAAGCGGACACGGTCCTGATTCCATCATCAAGGCGATGTCCCAGAATTGGATAATGGCAAACATCATGACTCCTTCTTTCTCTCAAAAGCGTCTTGGAGAACGCCTTCGCAAGGAACTTGGCCATACACGTGGCCATTGTCCTTTTGATCGCTTTATTTGTATGAACAGTGGTTCTGAATCCGTAACAGTCAGTCTTCGTATTGCTGATGTTAACGCAAAGAGTATGACTGACCCTGGTGGCAGACACGAAGGAAAACCAATCAAATTACTCGCAGTCGAGCGAGCCTTCCACGGAAGAACAGGCCGACCTGCTCAAATATCTCACTCTTGTATGACCAGTTACAAGAAGAACCTTGCAAGTTTCAGAGATATGGATAATTTACTACTTGTACCTGCAAACGACATTCCTTCGTTACAAGCAATGTTCAAGCGTGCAGATGATGAAGGCTTCTTTATCGAAATGATGGCACTTGAACCCGTACAAGGTGAAGGAAGTCCAGGCCGATGTGTTGACAGAGCATTCTATGATGAAGCTCGTAGACTTACAAATGAACACGGTTCAATGCTCATGGTTGATTCAGTTCAAGCAGGATTGAGAGGGCAAGGTTGCCTCTCTGTCGTTGACTATCAAGGATTTGAGGATGCGGAAGCACCAGATCTTGAAGCATGGTCAAAAGCCCTCAATGCAGGACAATACCCTCTGTCTGTGCTTGGTATGAACAAGCGAGCAAGCGAACTCTACGTAGTTGGAATCTATGGGAACACCATGACTACCAATCCACGTGCACTTGAAACCGCAGTTGCAGTTCTTGACCACATAACTCCAGAACTTCGTAACAACATACGTGATCGTGGTGCTGAAATGGTTGAGAAACTCAAAGCACTGCAAGAACAATATCCGAATGAAATCCTTGAAGTTCAAGGAACTGGATTACTCGTATGTGCAGAACTCGACCCAGAACGTTTCCAAGTCGTTGGATTTGATATGGTCGAAGTATGGTGCAGAAAGCACGGTCTTGGAGTCATTCACGGCGGCGTCAATGCACTTCGCTACACGCCGAATTTCGCCATTACTTCTGAGGAAGTCGATCTGGTTGTTGACATCACACGACAAGCGATCGAAGCATTCCTTTGAGGGAGAACAATGCGACGAATACAGATTCAACATCTGGAAGGTTCTGTTGCACAATCCTTTGTTGAACGCTTGTTAATGTTCGAATGTACTGTTTGTATTGATGCGTCCCTTGTTGAATCCTACTCTGAGCGTCACGCAGCGATTCTTGCGACAGGTCTTTCCGCTATTGAAGCATATGTCGATGCAAATGTTAGCTTCTCCTTCTTTAATCAAGAAAACACAGTAACAGTTGACTCTGAAGGCTTATCCTCACAAATACGATTGCATGATGTTCTACCAACAGGTCCAAACACGGGTATGAATCATATCTTTCTCGAGCAACTCTGGAATCAAAAAGAATCCTCTCATCAGGAAACAGGTATGCATTATTGGGTTTCAGAATCCGATGTCGTTGAAGCATTAGTTCGTATTGCACTTCATTCACCAACATTACCCGATATTGTTCACATTGCAGGACGTAGGGGGTGGCTCGCTCAACAAACTATCGATGAGTTCTCTATGCTTTGGCAGCGAACACAAGCAGGATCTACCGGGACATTCACTGCTTCATTACTCGATCAACCACCTTCCCCAAAGATAAGTGTGGTTCCGATTCAAGATGTTGTGGAACAACAACGACCTCCGCTTGGACCACTGCATGATGTATTGATGCAATGTGATGAGCAAGGATGGCAGCCAACCAGCCCATTACGAACCGGGCTGATGCTGTACTTAGCTGGTCGAATCAACGATTGAAAATGTCACTTCCAAGAAGTGGAAGCAGAACACTAGCATCGCCCTCAACACACATGTTTGGTGCTTCAGGACGCATCTTGCCCCAACTGATTGCTTCACGAAGTCGAGCGCCTGAGAGGCTTCCATCATGTTCGGGAGCAGTTGTAATGTAAACAGCAGAGTCAAGTCCACCTCTGTATTGATTCCACCAAATGACGTGATGCTTTGAGATGCCTCCGCCGATCATGAGGGCATTGGATGTTTCAACATCCCATGTAAGGTCAGACATGACTTGCTCGTCTGCGAGTGTATCGATATGGAAATCACGATGACGTTGACGGAGCATGAACAGTTGTGCACCAATCGATCCATCGGTAATGCCAGGAATACAGACTGGAATTTGATTCTTCCATGCCCAATAGATGAGAGAGTTTGGCGTTCCTATTCGCTTCCCTAATTCCCATACAAGGTGAATAGAGCCAAAGCCAAGCCATGCATCAGCACCAGTCTTACCAGTTTCCTTTAGTCGGTCTTGATAGATTTCTTCAAGTGCTGGCATAACAACCGCTTCAATGATTTCTCCGTACGATGAATTTGGGACAATGACGTTACCTAGACGCATCAAGGAATGCTCACCTAGTTCAATATCATCGAGTTCGAAAGCACCGTGATAGTAATCCTTGTAGGAACGGGCTATGTCGTGATCAAGCGTTCCACATGTCGTTGAAAGGACATTGAACATCTTGGTCTTAACAGCCTCTACAAAGAATGAACGTGTACCGGTTGCGCACAGACATGCAGGGAATGAAAGCCAATTCGTTACTTTGCTCAAATCACCATCCACTGCCTCAGATTGTTGCTTCATATCAAGGAGAATATCGCGAGCAGTAGCGAGTTTTGTGGCAGTAAAACCACCTGCTTGTGCCATCTGGTCGATGAGAGACGTGGTTTGAGTAGCTTTGGAAAAGTCGTAATCCTGAACGGGGATATCGAATTCGTCTGGGTCAATCGCCATACCTTGTCGCCTGCGTTTCCCTTCATCAACCTTTCATGATGAACGGAGAGGAGATGGAATCTCCAAACGCTCGAGTAAACGTTCAACGGAGCGTAAGGTACCATGGACTGAAGGATGGATGGTATGATCGCCGATGTAATAGACGCCATCATGAACCAACCCCAGCCGTTCTCTGCCTTTTGCAGTAACAGATCCCGATGGAAGTGCATAATCAACATGCGTTGTCCCTACGAGTTTCCAGGAGGATGTGTCTTGACCAAACCATTGTGTAAGTTCCTCATGAATGGCTTTCTGAACTGCTTTTTTACGATGTTCGGATGCGATTTCACCGACCACTGTAGCAACAACGAGATGCTTGCTCGAAGGATGCAACAATGTTGGTACGTGGACATGGAGAATGTTCTGCCCATCTTGTTCATATTCACGGTTGAGCAGTAATCGAGGTTTATCGAGAGGTGATTGTTCTGCCTCAAAAACGAACGTAGCAGTCTGTTTACGAACGATTTGTGTAGGGTTGTCGAGCCAAGTGTTAGCAATATGTTGAGGTACAGCCACAACAACAAGATCAGCATTCATTGTTTCTCCATTGTCAAGTATAACTCCTGACGAAGAGACTGAACTGACGTTGGTATTGTAGCGAATTGTATTCTGTTTTAGATGAGATGCAAGTTGCTTAGGAACTGCTTGAATTCCATCTTTTGGCATCGTCATGCTTCCATGTGACATAGAAGCCCAGGTAAAGGAGGCGAATGATGTACGTTCTCTGCGTTCATTATCAAGTGTAATTCCAGTAAAGAGTGGATGCAAAAAGGAGTCTCGAAACGTTGGGCTAAAGCGCATTGATTCGAAACCTTTGTCGATTGATTGAGTAGGTTGATCCATTGCATATTCAAGGTCTTTCTTCTTCGATTTTAATCGCCATCGCAGCATCCGTAGAGAATTCCATAAGCCTGCTGTAAACAGAGATGGCAGCATTAACAAAGGCGCTCGCAGAGGGTCACCAAGTGTCTGTAATCGCCCACTTGATGGGGTGATAAGGCTTGTAGCAGGATCCATTGGTTTGAGTTCTAATCGATCAATATCCAGCCATCTTTCGAGGGTTGGATAGGCTGTGTGTAAGACGTGGAATCCTTCATCGACATTGTGTTCACCAAGAGTTACCGTCTTCATCCGGCCACCAATTTGGTCGGATGATTCCAGAAGAACACACTCATATCCGTGTTGCTCAAGAGCCCACGTCGCTGCTATTCCAGCAAGACCTGCGCCGACAACAACCGCTTTCACATCCTTCCCTCAGGCTAGGACGTTGGCCATTCCACCATCAAGGTGTAGGACTTGACCTGTCAAGTTGTCAGGAGCATCGGTAAGCAACCAGTACATGGCTGAAGCAGCCTCTTCTTTCTTGTTGATTCGTTGTGTTGGAATCTTCTGAGCAGCTGTTTCTCTCATAGCATCACTTGAAAGAATCTTACTTGCCATCTTCGTATCTGTAAGTCCCGGAGCAACAGCGTTGATTCTCAAGCCACGACGTGCGTAGGTTGCTGCAGATGCTCGAACCATTGCCTCTATGCCCCCTTTAGCAGCAGCAATTGCTTCATGATTAACCAGTCCAAGGGAGCCTGCTACGCTTGAGGAGAAGACCATACGGCCGCTTCCTTGTCGAAGCATTGCCTTGCCTGCGATGGATAGGGCAAGAAACGCTGAGGTGAGGTTTGTTGTGATTACTTCCTCAAAAGCGTCTTTGTTCAGGGCGTGAGGGGGGCGGATGACAATGGATCCAACACAATGCAGCAAGCCGTTAATCTCGCCATGTTCTTTTGCATCAGCGATGCACTGCTTCATGTCCTCTTCGCTTGTAGCATCACCAATCGTTACGGTGATTCCTTGAGAAGTAAGTGACTCTTCATGCTCCGTATTTCGAATAAGACAATGGACACGATGTCCATCACCGAGCAGTCGTGTGGTTACATCTTGAGCAATATCGCTGTTTCCGCCAATTATGAGATAGTTCATGTTCCCAAGAGACAGGGTTTGCTTTTGAATCGCAGTTTTCAGCCATGAGAAAAACATCCCTTCAAAACCCGATACCCTGACGTCAAATCATGGAAGAAAAAGATGCCTGGCTAGCAGACGTTCGCTCTGTCCACATAATCGGGGCAGGGTTGCGTAAAGACAGACCTGCGCACCAGGCCTTTCACGATGCAGGCCATCTCGGATACCGAATGATACCCGTCCATCCAAAAGCTGCTGGAAACACGCTCCTAGGGCGCCCCATTCGCCCACATCCTTGGAACGATGATGAGCCTGAACTGTTCGTTCTTTTTCTTTCACCAGAGCGTGTTATGGGGCAATTACGTTCATGGCTGCTTGAAGGGCGCATTATTCCATTCATCTGGCTCCAACCTGGGGCTGAAAGCAATGACGTGGTTGAATTCCTTGAGTCTGCCAACATCAAGCACAGCGTTGGACGGTGTTGGGTCGTGACTGTACGGGACGGAGACATACACTGCAACAACTCGCTTGAAGAACAGAAGTGGTACCTGCAAACAACATCGCTTGACGGGAGTGAGTGCTCAATCTGGAGAACATTTGACTTCGGAACTGAGCACAGTCTTACCGAACCGCTGGAATGGGTTGGAGATCACCTCGACTTAACTCATTCAAACGAAACAATTCCTCGCTACATTCGTTCATTGGTGGGAGCGGATGAGTCACTTGAACAAGCAGCAGTCCGATTAGCCAACTGATTACATCGACTGTTCAAGTTCGTAAATACGATCACGCAAACGAGCAGCCTCTTCGAAATCGAGTTGTTTGGCAGCCTCTTTCATCCCAGATTTCAATTCTGCGAGTAAATCCATTCTTTGTTCGGGTGTGAGTGATGATTTGACATCATCAGCCTCCACATATTCCAATTGGATTTTTGAATTTTCAATTGGAGTTTTCTTTTCACTATGAGCCCAGGCACCGGCACCTAAATTCAGTTTTGAAGCCCAATCTCCATCTTTCCTGCCACCTTTCTTAGCGACTAAACGACGTTTTCCATCAGATGTTGTCGATGTTCCAGCAATAAGATCTTCAGATTCGGAACCCATTTGCGGTAAGGCTTTGACAATGGTCTTAGGAGTGATTCCATGCTTCTCATTATGTGCATTTTGCCGTACTCTTCGCTCAAGGGTCTGACGTATACTGGCTTCCATAGCAGGACTCATTCCATTTGCATACAACAGAACACGACCATTTTCGTTTCGAGCTGCACGTCCAATGGTTTGGAGTAAGGAGCGTTCATTTCGCAAAAAGCCTTGACGATCAGCATCAAAGATGGCTACGAGACTTACTTCTGGAATATCCAACCCTT
>CALBJF010000180.1 GCA_937892665.1 uncultured euryarchaeote
GATGCAAGCGATAAAGCGGCACGATTCGTACGATTTTGTGATGCCTTCAACATACCATTGGTGACCCTCGAAGACGTACCTGGGTTCTTACCAGGAACCAATCAAGAATGGGGTGGAATCATTCGCCACGGAGCAAAGTTACTTTACGCATATGCTGAAGCAACTGTTCCAAAGCTAACTGTGATTCTTCGAAAGGCCTACGGTGGAGCGTATGACGTCATGTCTTCAAAGCACATTCGTGGAGATTACAACGTTGCTTGGCCAGGAGCTGAGTTAGCTGTAATGGGTGCTGATGGAGCCGTTGAAATCATTCATCGAAGAAGACTCAAGCAATCTCGAAATCAAGAGCAAGAGCGTGAGCGACTTGTGTCCGACTTTACAGAGACCTTTGCAAATCCGTACAAGGCGGCTGCAATGGGATACATCGACGATGTTATCGAACCAAGCGAAACTCGTTCTAAACTTTCGAGAGCACTCTTGATGCTCTTGGATAAAGAAGAAATTCGGCCTGCAAAGAAGCATGGTAATATCCCACTATGAGGCGTTCTCATGACCGATGATCAAACACTACGAATGGCGGCTATCGCAGCAGTCCTAAGCATGGTTGATGCTGGCTCAGATGACCCATCAGTACGAGGGCGGCAATCTGGAGAAGCATGGGCACAAGACCATCGCAGAATTGTCATGGGCAAATCTTCGCTCATGGCTCAACGAAGTAGCCGCAGCCCATGGAGATGAACATATGACTGAAAAAAGAACAGTGAAAGTTGACGGTGTGGAATTTGAGGTCGAACTCACAGCAAAGGATGATGGTTCATGGGACGCTGTCGTAGAAGGAAAAGCCTTCAATATCGAAGTTCCAAACGCTCAAGCTGCACCACGGGCACGCAGAAACACTGGATCTAAGAAGAAGAAGAGCGGAACTGTTTCCGCTAATATTCCTGGTAAGGTCGTCACCGTAGAAGTAACTCTAGGAGAGGTCGTGAAAGAAGGACAAGTTATCCTTATCCTTGAAGCAATGAAAATGCAGAATGAAATTCAAGCGCCGATCAGCGGTACTGTCATTTCAGTATCATGTGAGGAAGGACAAGCCATTGAGGCTAATGTCCCCTTAGTTGTCATCGAACCCGATGAAACGGAAGAAGAAGTTTAAACAAAAGCAACAGTTCAATAAGAAGGAAGGTGAGGTTGATTTATGAGCGAAGAACCTGCATGTGATTACAATGGATGCAGTGTAATTGGAACAATTGTATCTCGTCTTTCACCTGAAGGATACCTCGTAGCAACGGGAAAGAAAGCATATTCATTTCGTGAAGCATACCGACGGTTTCACTACTGTGCTGAACACCATGATGTACTCATGAGTGGAGTCTGGTCACGGGTTCGAAAGCCCGATGATAAGAAGGACGGACACGTTGCACCAACCGCTATTTGAGTGGCTTGAAAGCGAGATGCTCATAAGCGATGAGGTTCACCTACACCTATGTCCAACCATAGAGAAGAGTCTACGCGTCGAATCTCAACCGTTTTGATTACCTTAATGTTAGCAACGATGTCCATATCACTGGCATCTCCAGCCATTAGTGCAAGTTCGAGTGCAAAAGCAAGTCCTCCTGGCGTAGGATTAAACAATCTTACAGTCCTCAACACTACCTATCTCAATGGAAGCCACTCCTATGATGACGTTTACATCGGCTGTGGAATTGTTTCCCCATGTGGTTCGATTGTGGCGACTGGAGACTTGATTCTCATAGTCAACACTCTGACAATTGCATCTGGTGGTGCAATCATTGCCTATGATAGTCCAATCAATACCCAAGGTGTTGGAACATCCGTCATCCTTCCTGCAAACTTCAATGGAGAGGGAGCAGGTGGCGCTGGTCACTATGGGAATGGTGGCGACGGTGGCGGTCTTACCTCTGGTCAAACAAACGGTGGATCTTCCTTCGGAGTCGGTAACGAAACCGGTTCGAACGGAGGAGACGTCTTTGATTCAAATGGAAACCTCGTCTCTCTTGGAGGCAATGGTGGCGGTCGAATCGTCATCTACGCTGACGTCATCGATATCGATGGAGACGTTACTGCAATCGGTGAAACTGGAGAACAAGGTTACCGATACAACAACGGATCAGGAAACGGAGGACCAGGTGCTGGTGGCGGTTCTGGTGGCAGCATTATGATGAAATCAAATGAACTGACTGTAAGTTCAACTGCATCAATCGAAGCAGATGGAGGAAACGGTGGCGACGGTGCTGACGGAGACTGTTTCGGTGTATGCATTGGCATGTACGATGGTGGAAACGGTGGCGGAGGTGGCTCAGGTGGTTCAATCGATCTTCGAGCAAACAGTGCAGCTAACCTATCCGTCTCAACTGCAGCAACAATTTCTGCTGTCGCAGGCCTTGCAGGCCTCGCTGGCGCACCATATGGAACTGGATCAGCTGGATCTTCTGGAAGCGCTGGTTCGGCTGGAAGCACGAGTTCAGGCACATGGGCTGGATGGTCATCAAACAATTCAACAGGTGGAGGAGGAAATCCACCACCTTCACAGACCTCTTGTATCGGAAATGGTACATCTGCAGCGGGTGTAATCCAAGCAGATAGCCTTGAGTCAAACGATGTTCAAACAAGTGCAACTCAGGCAAGTATGCTTCCACTCGACTGTACTGACCTCTCTCTTCACACAACGACTGATGTCGATTATTTCGAAATTCAAATGATTACTGGTGTCAGATACTTCGTCAATGTTACATTCTCTGATGCGATTGAAGACATCGATGTTGGGTGGGATACGATCAATGGATCATTCCTAGCCACAGGTACCTCAACAACAGATAACGAGCAATTAAGTGTTTTAGCTACTCAAAACATCACGACATATGTGGATGTATATCTGTTCCAATCGTTCACTGGTGCTGCAAATCTAAACACGTACGACATTACTATTGAAACTGATAATCCTGGAGGCGGTCAGAGTTTTGAACTCGCAAATGTTGTGATCAACAACGAAACAAATGCA
>CALBJF010000181.1 GCA_937892665.1 uncultured euryarchaeote
AGAGCCAACTCCTGGACATAAGGAGCATCTGGTGTTGCGAAGCGAGCATATTGAGGGATGACATCCTCATAGTTCTCGGCGTTTGACCAATCGATTGAATGATCTAAGCTACGATAATAGGAATACGTTGTGTAGTTCAACACTGTTTCCAGATGATATTGATTCGAATCAAAATCCCAATAGAAGTCAAAGATTGATTGGGAGGCCATATCAAAGGGATGAATGCTTACATTGAGGGCTCCATTATCATCATTACTGGAGTCTTCACGACCATCTGCCAAAATCGACATATTGTCAAACATTGTTAGTGAATCAAAGATGAACTCAAAAGCATCTTTATCAGGATCAGGATTGATATCTATTTCATCATCGAAAAGAGCATCATCATCAAATGCTTCTACTCGGATCGTATGATAACGTTGAGTTTCATCAAGATCTAACGTATAATCGTAAAAAAGCTGCCTTAATTCATCGGCTTGAATGTCAATGTAGTTCGTAATGAAAAGACCATTCGTATAATATGTACAATCAATGGATTCACCATTTAAGAAAATACAGAGATATAATTCACTTATATCATCAAAGTCCATATCCTGAAAAATAATGATCGAGTCGAGGCTAAGGACAATAGCTGCATCGCGGAAATCATCAACATCGATTGTGTCTGGTGTGCCATCATTATCATCATCGAGATCGGCATTATCACCGATTCCATCGAGATCATGATCGGACCATTCTGTACCATCAAGTGGGAAGACGTCGCTGTTGTCTCCAGTTCCATCGCCATCATAATCTGACCATTCAGTTGGGTCAAATGGGAACGCATCTGAATTGTCTGGATATGAATCAGAATCAGAATCAGCCCATTCTAGTGGATTGAGAGGATACAAATCTTCGGAATCGTTGACTCCGTCATTATCATCATCAACATCTTCGTCAATGTCTCTGCAACCATCCTCATCGATGTCTACTGTAAGAACGGTCCATTCCATAACACCCTTTGGGCAATTGTCAAGATTATCATGCATACCATCGTTGTCGTCGTCAGGATCCTCAAGTAGGTCGTTGCAACCATCACCGTCGTAATCAGTATCAATTGAAGAAGTCCAGCTCGTCTCACCCTCAGAACAATCGTCTTCAACGTTGAGAACACCATCATCATCCCAATCTGTATCAACTTCGACTGTATCATCCATCAAAAAATAGATGCCTACACCGAATATGGAAAACAGAAGAAGGCCAGATAGACCAATAGCAATGGTCACTTTGTCATAGTTTGATTCGAGTCTTTCGCCCATCGCCTTCGCTTCTATCAATCATGTTCAAAATAAAGAGTTATTCCCGACGAGGAAGATTATTCATCTTCTCTGAATCCACATAACGATTCATTTTTTAGCAACAAATGTAAAACTTCAAACATCTCAGCAAGTTTTACGGGAGGTTCAACGGTGCTGTACGAAGAAGCTAAATTTCTAGGAGAAATCCTTCACTCAATGGACCCTGATGATGTATTTCCCCTGTGTAATCTTGGAAGTTCTCATGACGACCTTGTCAAAGTTCGACAACCATGGATTGATGAATTTATTTTCAAACCTGCCCGAGACAAAGGCTACGAAGTCCTCAATGTTGATCTTAAACAAAATCCTGGAGTTGATCTCGTGGGTGACGTAACAGATCCTGAATTCATGAAACAATTGAAAGAAATAGGATTCAAATCTGTGATTTGTTCAAATTTGCTTGAGCATGTTCCAACTGAAAACATTTCTGAAATATGTAATTCATTGCAGGAATTCATACCAAAAGATGGGTATCTGTTCATTTCAGGACCGTACAAATTCCCATACCACCCTGACCCAATTGACACCATGTTTCGACCCAATGTTGAAGCGTTTGCAGAATATTTCCCAAATACATCGTTGGTCGATGGAAAAATCATCACAAGCAATGACCACCGTGCCCCACTTGAACTTGTCAAAAACGTCGCCCGTATCTTCATGCCATTCTATAAACCGAGTGAATGGCTGTTCTATCCAAGACAAATCCCCTGGTTGTTTCGAAATTATAAGGCAACCTGCCTCGTGTTGAAAAATTAAGAGTTATCAAAAGAATCAGACTTGGAATACACATCCCATGGCTTTGTTCCTCGTTTGCGAAATGCGGACTTCCACATAGATTTTACAATGAGCAAAGAGAATTTGAAGGCTCTCTTAATGCTTTGAAAAGGATGCAATAGATACCATAGTGGATTCCTCCATTCTCTGAGAGGGTAGCGTAATTGACGAATAATTCCATCGGGAATTTCTTCATTTACTCCATACACCATAGGGCGACGATCTTTTGGCATGAAATATGTACCAAACAGTTGATCCCAAATTGGTAGGAATGTGGAATAGTTTGTCCAAATTGCATCTCGTTCATTGGTATGATGCCAATGATGAAATTCGGGAGTGATAATGAACCGATGTAACCATCGGAGTTTCCATCGAACATTGGCATGTAAAAACAGTCCTAGTATGATCTGTGCTGCTGCAAGAGCCCCAGTTATTTCAAGACTAAATCCAGCAGTGATCAAGAAGACAAAAGCAGGCGCAAGGATTGTTCCATCCAGAGGATGACCTCGAAATCCACTTGCCCAGTCTAAGTGTTCAGTCGAGTGATGAATTGCATGAAACTTCCATAATACTGGAATTTCATGATAAAAACGGTGCGTCCAATACACAAGCGAATCGAACAAGATAAGGCCGATGATTGGCATGTACTGTTCAGGAATCTGTTCGACATATGGCCGAATTAAAAGACCAGGAATCCAAGCTAAACTCAGAATAGCAATAACAACAGCTACGATTCCAGTCAGTATACCGAGTATGGGTGCAGCCAAAGCATACCCAATGTCTGTGTCCAGTTTAGGCCGCCGTATTTTTTGCCCTTTGTGTCGAGGGAAGAGTTTCTCAAACGGAACGACAATCACAAAAAGAAAAATGATTATGAAAATAGCATCCGTCGAGAGATACAATGCTCCAGCGATTAAAAGAAGGGCGAGAAAGCGAAAAAACATCGCCACACTACGACCTCTTGTCGTAGTATTCTCACCATCACCCATAAGGGGACTTTACGAAGATATCGCTTAACACTATCCCAGCATTGCATAGATGCAAGGAATATTAAATGAAAACTCCCAGCGATTACTATGTCTTTCAAAGCATGTCCCGTATGCATGAGCATCAGAATTTATCCTTACATGGGATTCATGACAGGCCAACAATACCAATGTCAAGATTGTCAGAACATTTCGCCGATCATTCTTGAATTCGATACGGAAGAAGCATACAGAGCTGTACTTCAGGCTCGGCTTGAAGAAGAAGAGTAAGAAAATCCACTTCTGTGGCTCCTTTTCCTCCCGAATCTTGATATGTAAAGAGTCCGATTTTGTTAATGGATGGGATGCATATGGATGAGCGCAAGCAAGATGCAATG
>CALBJF010000182.1 GCA_937892665.1 uncultured euryarchaeote
CCGACATCTTCTAAGTGTCCCATAAAAACCCCCATCGGTATTTGTCTATTGATGTTATCCCTTATGACTGCCCTTTCAGCCCCCCAGGTGCTGTTTTATGAAAAGCGAGACTAAATGCTTCTCAATCGACCACCATCGACAGGAAGCGAAACTCCACGGATTGCTCCTGCAGCTGGAGTTGAAAGGAAAGCAATGACGGAAGCGGTTTCAAGAGGGTCAATGAGTCTCTCAATTGGAACTTGGCTCATCCAGCCATTATGAATTGTTTCGAGGGTTTTTCCCGTTCGGTCATGGATTGATTGTGCTAGGCTGCCTAATCGTTCAGTATCAGTGAACCCAGGTAGAACATTGTTGATGGTAATACAGGGAGGGAGCTCTCTTGAAAGTGTTTTAGCCCATGATGCCATTGCTCCTCGAAGTGTATTAGAAACTCCAAGATTTGGAATTGGTTCACGAACACTTGTTGATACGATTTGTATGATTCTCCCATATCCTTCTGATTCCATCGTTGGAACAAGAAGTTGAACAAGAGTATGAGCAGCATGCAAGTGTCGGCCAAATGGTTGGGTCAATTCCTCGACTGTACTGTCAAGTAACGGTCCTCCTGGTGGTCCTGCTGCATTATTGATCAGAATATGAATTGGATTTTGATTAAGCAGAGAATTGATTTTACCTGAGATTGCATTAGTATCCTCTAAATCCATGGCAAGAGTTTGATGACTTCCGTTCCCAAGAGAATTCAATTCTTCAACAAGGAGATCAAGTTGGTCTTGGTTGCGGGCTGAAACAATCACATTTGCTCCTGCTGCTGCCATAACACGCGCAGTAGCAGCCCCTATTCCCCGACTTGCCCCGCAGATGAGGGCTGTTTTACCAGAGAGAGCGTTTGAAGCGAGTACTGCGTCAGTGCCGAGTAGGTTCATGACTCTCCGAGAGCATTACTGGTCTTAGTGGTTCTTGACTTACAACCAGTCCAGAATTGTATCTTGCTGTACAAGCCAATCATCACTTGCAGCATCGACAATACTGAAATGATCACCAGTTAGCCAGACCTTTTGGACATGAGATCCTTTTGCCTCCATTATTCGGGCATAAGTCTCGCTTTGCTCAATTGGAACTTCATCGTCCTTTACGCCATGAAGAAGGAGAACGGGTGATTTAGGAGGTAAATCGACGGGATTAAGTCGTCGCCAAATCTCTTCATTATTGTATGGTTCACAACCAATCCAGCGACGGATTGCATCCCCATCATCACTTAGTTTCGCATCATCGGCACCGAATAAATCTGTAATTGGGGCTTGAGCAATAGCAAGCCAAGGTTTGCGTTCGGCTTTACTGGCCATCAACAAAGCGAGATGTCCTCCTGCAGAATGACCCATGACCATGCTTCTTGTAACGTCAATTCCAGGTAACAAAGCGAGTTGACCCCATGCTCGAAGAACGTCAGATAGAGTATCCATCCATACACCCTCATCTCCATCATCCCAACGCTTGAATTCAACATTCCATGCTGCTACGCCAGCATCGCTGAGAGCATTTGCAATCGGTTGCATCAGTTCAAGTGTGTACTCTTTTTTCCAGAACCCACCATGAATCAACATAATGCATGGAACGCCGTGATCGTTTTGGAACGGTGATGGTTCATCGGGCATATGTAAATCGGCAAACTGCCATGCTTCTGCACCCCATTGCATTCGGTCAACAGGCATCTTGGTCAACTCAGGGTGTAACTCGATGTCTGTCACGTGGGAACAAGACAGTTTCTCGTACGTTTCTCGAACCAGTCAATGCCATGAGAAGTCGTGCAACTCCAAGGCCCCAGCCAGCGTGTGGAGGTGCCCCGAATCTGAAACCGTCTGTGTAGAAAGAGAATTCTTCAGGATTAAGTCCCTTTGATCGTAGATTTTCTTCAAGAATCTCGACGTTATGTTCTCTCTGGCCGCCGCTCGTCATCTCGTCTCGACCATAATTAAGATCGAATCCTCGACTGAGTTGTTCACCTGTAGCTCCTACTTCACCAGGGATATGATGGATGTAGAATGGTTTCATTTCCATAGGCCATCGAGGGAGGAAATGGAAACCAGGGTACTTGGCTGCAATAATATCACAATGTGATGAATCAATATCATCACCCCAAGTAATCTCTTCACCAGCATCTTGAATCATCTTAATCGCATCACAATATTCGATACGTGGGAATGGAACTGTTGGTATTTCCACTGCAATGGGGCCATCGCCTTGGCTTTCTCTGTAGGCGTTGATGGTATCAATATGCTCTTGATCATTTTCTGCTACAGTCTTCCAGATGTGATGAATCATACGTTCTTGGACACCCATGACGTCATCATCATTCATCCAAGCGGCCTCGATATCGAAAGAAATGAATTCGTTTAAGTGGCGATATGTATCATGATTTTCTGCACGGAAAGCAGGTCCAATTTCGAAAACACGTTCCATTCCTCCAAGGATTGTGAGTTGCTTGTACAGCTGAGGGCTTTGTGAAAGGAATGCAGGAGTATCGAAATACATCATCGGAAACAGATTTGTTCCACCTTCGGAAGCGGATGCAATGATTTTCGGTGTGTTAATTTCTTTGAATCCTTCCGTTATCAGATGTTCCCGTCCGTATTGCAGTACCTTTGAGCGGAGTGTAAACATAGCGTTCACATGTGCCCGTCGCAAATCGAGGAAGCGATTGTCAAGACGAGTATCAAGCCCAATGGTTACAGAATCAGTAATTCCGAGTGGAAGTGGTGCGTTTGCCCGTGTCAAGACAACAACGTCAGATGCTACAATTTCATAGGCAGGCGGAGGTGGTGTTTCTCCTTCCTTCAATTTCGGTGGGCGCTTTTGAGCAACAGTACCAGTAAACTGTAACGTTGATTCACGAGTCATACGTTGAACGATATCGAGTTTTTCATCTCCAATAATGTCTCCTTTGAGGAAAACTTGTGAGGTTCCAGTTCCATCTCTCATATCAACGAAACAGATGGCACCCTTGCCTCTGTTTGCTTCCATGAATCCAGCGACTGTGACTTGTTGGCCGACAAGGTCTGCCCCTTTTTGTTGAATTTCAGCGAGAGTATGTGTCCGATATGCGGTGGGATGCCAGTCAGCCATGTGAATTCCTGTATGGTGCCGTACAAATAGGAATCGCTGTAAATCCATGCTCGATTTATTAGGCAAACCTTTGATAATGAGTACAGAAGCGGAAAACCATGCAACAAGACATCTTCACATCGGAGTCTGTGACCAGTGGTCACCCAGATAAGTTGTGCGATGCTATATCGGATGCTATTGTCGATGCTTGTCTTGCGCTTGATTCAAATGCACGCGTTGCAGTTGAAACCTGCGTCAAAGGGATGGATGACAAGAGCGTAATCATTCTTGCAGGTGAAGTGTCTCTGGACGCTCCCGCTCCTAATTATGACGCTATTGCCCGTCAAGCAGCAGCCAACATCGGTTATGATTCGCATGCCATTGGAATGGATGCTACAAATCCGGATTTGTGTGATGTTCTGGTCTATGTCACCACCCAGTCCGCTTACATCAATCAGGGTGTCGATCGGCAGACACTTGATTCCCAAGGTGCAGGCGATCAAGGTCTCATGTTCGGTTTTGCTTGCACCGAAACTGAACAATATGACGAATTAAAAGGACGATATTTCCCTCTTTCTGCTGCACTTTCTCAACGTTTGTCTCGAAGACTGACGACAGTTCGTGAAGAAAACATCCTACCATGGGCTCGACCCGATGGGAAATCACAAGTCTCAGTAGCATACGACGAGCAAGGTGAAATCATCGGAGTCGATACGGTCATTGTTGCAATTCAACACGATAAGCATCTGAAAGACCAATTCGATGGTTCAGTCGAAAAAGAACTTCAACATGTACGGGAACAAATCAAAAAACACGTTGTTGAATACGCAATTCCCTCGGAACTCCTCTCATCTGAGTACACGCTCATCGTCAACGGAACAGGTCGTTTCGCAGATCCAGGTGGTCCATACGCTGATGCTGGATTGACTGGGCGAAAGATCATCGTCGATACGTACGGTGGAATGGGGCGTCATGGAGGAGGAGCCTTCAGTGGCAAAGACCCTTCAAAAGTAGACCGGAGTGCAGCATATGCGGCGCGATGGGCTGCTAAACATGTTGTCGCTGCAGGCCTTGCTACACGATTTGAGATTCAACTTGCTTACGTCATTGGCGTTGCCAAACCAGTCAGTCTTATGGTGAATTCGTTTGGAACAGGTATCGTTTCTGATTCCGAACTCGCCCGTCGTGTCCAGAGCACCTTTGATTTCCGACCAGCTGCTATTGCCAAAGACTTGGATCTGCTTCGTCCTATTTACAAAGCAACTGCTGCTGGAGGTCACTTCGGTCGTCATGCCACAGATGAAGGCTATTTCCCTTGGGAACGCCTTGATGCTTCACGAATTGAAAATCTGACTAATTTCTAAGGTTTTTTAACGTCCAGTAGCCGATTCGCTCAAGTGCTAAAGGCACCTCGCTTGAAGTGGTCCCATGTCGAAAACTCACTCACGTGCCGTAGTTTTGGTTCTTTTGATGCTTGCAGCAAGTGCATCTCCGCTTGCCTTCACAGCAAAAGCAGATTCAGCAATCGTGCTTTCTGTTGACACGCCACACATGATCCTTATTCCTGGTGAATCGGTCAACCTCACACTGGTTATCGAGAACAATGGCTCATCCATTGAGACTTATTCGGTGGAATCATCCACAACTGGTTTGGCCAACGTTTGGTCTGCAACACCCACCGCTGCAACTGTTTCTAATGTCCTTCCTACATACAATACGTCGACGACTATTGTTGTTCAACTGCTTGAATCAGCAACACCTTCCGATAATGGAATGTTCACCCTTTTCGTAAACGAAACCGACGGAGTTGCAACCTCGTCTATTGACGTATATGTTTCAGTGGCTCTTGTTTACCATCCTTCGATAGATGCGGGTGATGTAGGTAATAATGGTCTACTTGCAATTCAACCGGGTCAATCGGTCGATTTACAATTGCCTGTTTCAAATCTTGGTTCAGTGACAGACTCGTACCTTCTAAGCGTACAAGAAGAGCCTGATTTATCGGGATGGTGGGCGAATTATACATCCAATAATACAGGTTCAAATACAACATCTTCAGTTCCATCATGGTCAATGTCTGTCAGTGATGTTTTGATGTTCGGAAATTCATATACTGCTCAGAATGGATTGTCCTCAATGGTGGAAGAAATGCTGAGAAGTGCGGGTAGTCCGAGTAATACCTCTGCATTCAGTCCTGGTGGCCAAACTCTTGCAAATCACTGGTCGGATGTGAATACTTCTTCAAGTGCTCAAAATCTATCACTCGCATCAGGCGTGTGGGATACAGTCGTTCTCCAAGACCAATCACAAATCCCTGGATTTTTACGTTCAAATTCGAATTGGATTGCTAGTAAAAATGCAAGCATCGATTTAGCAGATCGTGTTGATACAGAAGGAGGATCCACCATGCTGATGATGACTTGGGGTCGTCGAAGTGGTGATGCAACCAATCCAATATTGTTCTCAAATTACACTGTTATGCAAGACAGACTTGAACAGGGGTACATCGATTACAGAGACAATATTTCATCTCAGACATCTGCTGATGTTTACATTGCCCCTGTTGGATTGGCGTTCAAGCATATTCACGATTCAATCGTAGCATCCGGTGGCAATCCACAGTCACCTACATCGACGTTTTATGGCCTGTACTCAAGTGATGGAAGCCATCCTTCGACATCGGGTTCATATCTCGCAGCATGTGTCTTATTTTCTGCTCTCACCGGGGATTCCCCAGTCGGATTAACAGACAATACAACAATGGATGCTGCATTGCGACTAACGCTCCAACAAACAGCCGCTGAAGTCGTGTTCAATGGTTCATCTGAATACGATTATCCATGGGAAACAACAGGAGCGATTCAGTCAATGAATCAGCATTCAGCCTTCCCACCTGGTTGGGAAGTACGATGGCTTGACGATCAAATCGAGAATCTATCAGCTCAAAATCAGGAATCCTCTACACTGAGAATTACAATACCCTCTGATGCACTTCCTGGCGCAACAGGCGTGCGCTTGCATGCTGGATCTTTGATGGGTAATCTCTCTACATCCACCCTCATCGTTATCGATGTTCAAGCGACGTATGATTTACAAGTGGATTTCTTAGCGAGTACAGATGATTTTATTCCTGGAGAGCAGACAAATACTACGCTTTCAATAACAAACCAAGGTACAACTCAATCAACATACTCACACTCCTTGTCTGTGCTAAGTGGACCATGCACAGTCGCATTGCTTACAGCAGAAACTACGTTTGCAATAGATGAGGTCGTAAACATACCGTTCGCCGTTGATGTGGGAAGTAGCGGGAATATAGGTGACGTTTGCTCTGTTCGAATAATCAACACACTCTCTGAGGATTCTTCGGTTTCTTTTGTTCGCGATTTCTCCTTCGAAGTCGATCGGAAGGTAGCCTTCACCGTTCAAGGCCCATCAGGGGCTATGCTTCTTACTCCTGGATTAGAGGAGACTCTCGAAGTACGAGTTTTCAATACTGGAAGCGAAACTGAAACGTTCTCATTACAAATCGTAAGCAATGCTTCAGCTCATGTTTCTCTGACCTTGGATACGGCTTCATCAGTGACGGTTGCTTCTGGACAATCTGCTACGTGGACATTGGGTGCAATGGCTGCCTCAGGCTCTCTTGGACTCAACGAACGAACCGTCTCAGTAACTCACGACTCTCTCCAAACATTAAACACAACGTTGCCATTTGACGTTCAACCTGTGTTAGAATTGGAA
>CALBJF010000183.1 GCA_937892665.1 uncultured euryarchaeote
ATATCGATGTTGATGATTTTCGAACCAGGTCGTTCAGGATTCTCGTCCCAAGCGATAACGCGGATTGTTGTCGAACCTGTTTGTTTGAACATATGTTCAACACGCTTTCCGACAGCATCTGCATCATTATCCTTAATTCCGTCACCATTGGAGTCAGTTGATGTGTCAAAATCCCAAATGATGGTAAGTTGGTCGAGATCATTTGCAGAGTCGATGGTGCTTGTGGCATCAAGGATGCATGTTTCATAGGCGAGGCAATCAATTGTTCTGTAACGCACAATTGGGGGTATATTCAACACCTCAACGGTGATGATTTCACTTACTCGAACACCATCATCATCTGTTACATGATAGATGACTGTGTGCATACCACTCGTATTCCAGTGCCAAATCAAATCGTCTCCGATGATGTCACAATCATCATCAGCACCACCTACATCATTGGAATCAATACCCGGGTCTATGTCCCAACACCGTACCAATGAATCGTAATCAGAGGGCGTGTCAGTTGCATTCCCTGTTAATCGAATTTCTTCTCCTTCAGCAATTGGTAACACTTCTTGAAGTGGCATGACGATAGGTGCAACGTTAGCGACGTTCACCCAACGTTCGTAGGTTCCACTGCTCCCTCCTTCGGAGTCGCTGACTTCCAAGCGCATACGGTGTAATCCTGAGGTTTCCCATACCATGTCATATTCAGAAACACGTCCATCAAAGGTCTTGATGAGATTCGGTTGGGCATCATCTGGCCACCAACGGTGCGTTAGTCCTTCCAAATCATCAATCGAATCGAGTGCTTGACCACGGACACGTACCATCTGATCTTCTTCGACATGCCACGTTTGTTGCACGTCCATTGCAATAGGAGCTCCATCTTCGCTCACTGTAACGGACAGGCCATGCGGGTTGATGTTCGTAAATCGAATGTCAATGCTTGCAGAGGTCATCGCACTATCATCATCAACACCGACTGCAAGGAACGTATGCCAGCCTTCAGTAGGGGCTGTAGTCGTGCAAACTCGAGTGTAATACCCTTCTTCACATTCAGCATTGGGCCAATACACATCCACAACACCAGGATAAACATCCTCGGAATCAGTATCATTTGCGTAAGCATAGAGTGTGACTGGGTGTTCGACCTTCACTTCTGTTCGAGCACTTACAACATCGATGTTTGGTGCTCTGTTGAGAATGGTTACGTTCAATGTCGTAACTGCTTGATCCTGCTCTTCATCGGTTACGGTAATTTCAATTGGATAAATTCCATCGTCAGTCCAAGTAAAGTTGAGCATACAATCCAACGATTCCACTTTCATGTACGAATATGTACGAGTTCCATCATCGTATGGGATATTGAATAAGCAAGATACATCGCCTCCATCTTCATCAAAACTTCCACTTGCATTGATGATCGTTTGCACATTGGTGAATTCTTCAATTGGTTCTGCCAATGCGGTCGGTAGACGTCCTACAAAGAGAGTGATTTCGGCTAAATCATTATCTGAATTAGCATCTGCAGAGTTCACTTGCATAGGGTCTGCTTCCCATCGTATGGGGACATTACCAACGCTTTTGTCAAGAGGGACAGTCCACGTAAAATCGACTTTATGTGATTCGTAAGTTCCTAGGCTCGGGAGTCCAAGGTCAAAGATTGAACCATCTGGGTGATAAATTCGCATCTGTGTTGGGCTCGATGCAGTGATCCCTTTGTTTACAACAGCGACTTCTACAATAAGTTTGTCGCCTGGGAGCACATTGTACC
>CALBJF010000184.1 GCA_937892665.1 uncultured euryarchaeote
TCTTCAACGGCACCCCTTATGCTCGTATACAGCCAGAAGGGTACCCACGTGGCTGTATACGAACCCAAGGGGGCCCCTAGTGTATATTTGACTATGCGTCTACTAACGTGCATCAATGGGGTTACCTGTATTTCTTGTATCAACATTCAATTAACAAGAGTGATATATAATTCAAATTTGTAGGAAACTGATGACGGGTAACTCTACCGAAGTGATTTCAAATATTAGCGGACCCGTTTGTGTTTTTGGGCTATCGGGATTAGGCAAAACGCATCTAGCAGGTATGTATCCTAATCTTGTAATCGATACGGATAGAGCTTTGGACAAGGCTACTGAGGAACATTGGGCAGACCTATCTCCATATGATCGAAGAAGAGCATGGAGGGCATTCTGTGCTAGAAAGCCATGGTTGAGTGATGGACCTGAATTCAAAATTTGGGCTGATATCCGAAGAGAATATACATCAATTCTAAATGATTTTTTCTTTCATAAATCAGATTGCTTAATTTTGACGAGTGAATTCAATTTACCTCACAAAATTGATCTACACATCGGTGTAGAACTTGGGAGATATGAGGAACATCTTGAATTAGTCAAGAAAAGAGCAGACAATGGGCAAAGTGAAACTATGAATAGGCGTTTAGAAGGGCACTCCCCCCTTATCCGAGTTTCACCAGGAAGTTATTTTTCAGATGCAAGACCCATAAGAGAATGGTTGGAGAGAAGGATATAATTTCTAAAATATCTTGGACATGGAATGAATGCTTGAATCTATATTAAAATAACAAGTTGTGATAAAGATGCTCCATCCTTTTATTATTGCGGTAATCCCCACCAACAAGAGAGCAGATGTCCTCTCAAGAGCATTAACATCTGTTGAACAACAGACCATGAGGCCAAATTTGACATTGCTTATAATCGAAGATGACAATGATATCCCAAATATTGAACTAAATTATCCGGTTAAAATCATAGTAAACAAAAGAAAAAGAAGCCTTAGTGGTGCAGTTAATCAAGCATTAGAAGAAATTGTCAAACTCGGCCACGAAAGGGAATTGGACCCGGTATTTACTTGGATTGCTCTTCTTGACGATGATGATTGGTGGGATCTCCGATATATCGAAAAATGTGTTTGCGTAATTGATTCAAATTCACAACAGATTGTTACAGGATTAATTCGCTATGACATGGACAATCAGACTGGAATGAAATTACCAATTCCTGAAAATCTCGGCAAAGAATCATTCTTAGCCAAAAACCCTAACATTCAAGGATCTAATCTTTTCCTGAGAATGGATGCATTTGTAGAGGTTTGTGGCTTTGATGAATCACTCCTTTCCTGCACAGATCGGGATATTTGTATTCGCTTATTTGATCGAGGACACCATGAATGGGTTCGAATTGATGAGCACCTTGTTCATCATGATGCTAGTTTATCTGGTCGCATCTCAGATGTCGGCTCATATCGTAAAAAAATGGGCCTTTTGAAATTTGCAGAGAAATATCGATCCATAATGACGGAAGAAATATGGGGAGAATTCGTTCATATTTCCTTGACAAGATTTAAAATTGACTTACGAGGAATGAAAGATTTAAATCCATAACTTCTAAATTAATGATGTGGCTAAATGAATAGCATATGTTCACAAGGGGTTCCCCATAACACTCACGTGGATGAAAATGCATTCACGAGGGCTTGCAGTGGGCCGTGTTCGTCCCTAGCGTCTGTATCGACCCACTGAATCCCCTTTGTATCGGAAAATAAAATGCAAAGGGGTTTCGGATGACCCCTTGCAACTCATCCGAGTCATTTAGTTGATATACTCAATTTACTGATGTAAAAAATTCAATTATTGAATCCCAATTTGGATAATCAAAGGGTTCTCCGTTTTTATCGAAACCAAATCGCAGAAGTTTTTCACCCCATTCTCCTGCTCCGTTAGCAACTCTATCATCAATCAAGTAATCACCACTATTCAGGTTTTTATTGTGAGAAAGAATAAGCCTCTTGTAAGCAACTTTCCCAAGATGTTTTTTTACCCATAGAAGTTTGTCTGACCAAGCAGAAGGATTCTTCCAAGGAGCAGTGGATAATATGTAAACATCATGACCCATTTCGTCAAGTTTTTTGTAACCTGCAATTGCGCCTGGCATCGGATCCATTTCGCTGAATATACCATCAATATCATCGGCATTATTTGTGTCTTCAGGCAGTCCTCTTTTTCTTAATGCTGATTTGAAATCAACAATCACGTTATCCATATCCACGTAAATTAGTACCATAATTTATCGTAGATTGTCATTTGTAATAATACAATTGTCTCACATACCCTTCGTATACACTCTGTACTAACGGGTATAATGACGGTAGTGTCTGTATCGACCGACTGAATCCCCTTTGTATCGGAAAATAAAATGCCAAG
>CALBJF010000185.1 GCA_937892665.1 uncultured euryarchaeote
GTGCTGCTGCTGCAATTATGCTTGCGATTGTAGTTTTCCGTATGGAACAGAAGGAATTACTTTTGAATCCTCTAAAACTCAATCGTGAAGTCAATGACGATGCAATCAAAAATCAAGGTAAGGGCGTTGGCTTAGGTGTTGGCATGTGGGTTATTTCCCTAATCGCGCTCATGTTCGTTCAATTCTGATTGGCGATTACAATGGTCTCTCCTGACATCACAACATTTCGTACAATCGATGATGGTGCTGAAGAACTGTTCGGAGGGTTTTGGCCATTCTTGAAACGTACACTTTTACTATTTTTGCCTCTGTGGACATGGCTCTTATGCTGGAGTGCTGGGTTCCACAACATCATTTCGGCGACTTTGGCAGGACTTTCCATATCAGTCATTGTTGGCATAGAAAGGTACAAATTAAGCCGAACTTCCAGTAAAGACAATTAAGGCCAACCTTGGATTGATGATTATGAGTATCTTTGAATGGCTTACCGACTTAGCTGGAATAGAGACGCCTTCCTTACTTGAAGTCATCTTTGTAAGCAGTGCAATATTAGGAGGCATCCTCTTTTTCATCATGATGATTTTGATGTTAGTCGGAGATATTCTTGGAGGCGTTGGAGAAGCAGTTGGCTTTGACGCTGATATTGGCACCGATTTAGGATTTGAGATGCTCAGCATCCAAGGGTTATCTGTTGCAGTCATGATGTTTGGACTCACTGGTATGTTTGGCCTAGCGGCGACAGATAGCGACGTAATTGCCGTATTGTTCGGAGGCGCAGGTGCAGCCAGCGGAATGTATGGAATGGCTCAAATGATGAGAGGAATAAGCCACCTGCAAGCAGATGGTACTATGAATTATGATGATGCCATTGGCCAAAGAGGTCAGGTATACTCTCGAATCCGACCAAATGAATCTGGAGAAGTTCAGATTCCACTTGGGGGATCACTCAAGAACGTCATTGCACGCTCAAAGGACAAGACCCTGCTTATTCCAAGCGGTGAATTCATCAAGGTTATCGATCGGATAGGATCCACAATGATCGTAATCCCTCTTGATGATGCTTCTGAAGAGTAGCCAGAATCAGTGCCTTGAAACGTAGGCAAAGCAATTAATAGGATGGATTTTGTAAAACGGTTATGGCGGACGCATCGACCTGGGCAGTTTTCATAATTTTTGCAATATTAGCAGTTGGAGCATTTGGATTTATCCTTCTTGTAACACGATACAAGCGTTGTGCTTCTGACGAAATCCTGGTTGTCTATGGACGTATCAAGGGGGGTGCAGCATCACGTTGTATCCACGGAGGTGCCGTTATGGTTTGGCCTCTTGTCCAAGAATACAAGAAAATTTCACTTACTCCAATGACAATTTCTATCCCGTTGGATAACGCACTTTCACTGCAAAATATTCGTATCAACGTACCTTCGACATTCACAGTCGGTGTAAGCACAAATCCGTTGATCATGGCTAACGCTGCAGAACGTCTTTTGCATCTAGCAAAAGATGATATTGAAGAAATGGCTAAAGAAATAATCCTAGGTCAACTCCGACTTACAGTCGCAAGTCTAACAATCGAGCAGATTAACCAAGACAGAGATTCTTTCTTGGAACTCATTCGAGATAACGTCGGAGCTGAACTTCACAAATTGGGTCTTTTCCTCATCAACGTTAACATCATCGATATCACTGACGAATCTAACTACATCGAAAGCATCGGTAAGAAAGCTGCTTCTGGTGCAGTCAACAAAGCACTTGTTGATGTTGCAAGCGCAGAACGTGATGGTGCAATCGGTAAGGCAAACGCTGACCGTGACAGAGAAGTTCAAGTCGCAAACAATGTAGCTGAATCTCAGAAGGGACAGAAGACTGCTGAAGTTGACCGACGTGTTTACGTTCAACAACAAGAAGCACTCGGTGTTCAAGGTGAAAACTTGTCTCGTGCTGAAATTGCAGCGTATCAAGCGGATCTCAATGAGAAAGAAGCACATGCAATGCAACGTGCTGAAGTCGCTCGAAGAACTGCTCAGATGGAAGTTCAAAAGGCACAGTATATGCTTGAGCAAGAGCGTCTACGTGCTGAAGAAATTGTAAAGGAAGAGATTTCTAAGACTCAAATTGAGATTGCATCCGAAGCAGAAGCAGAACGTCTACGACGTATCGCTCGTGGTGAAGCAGATGCAACACTTGCTCGCTACAATGCTGAAGCAGAAGGAACCAAAGCAGTTCTTGAAGCAAAGGCAAATGGATACAAGCAACTCGTTGCAAGTGCAGGTGGGGATGTCAAGGCTGCTGCTACTCTTCTCATGGTCGAGAAGATTGAAGAAATTGTGGCCCGACAGACTGAAGCAATTGCGAACCTGAAAATCGACAAGATCACAGTTTGGGATTCAGGCGCAGGTGGAAGCGAAGGAGGAAGCACAGCAAACTTTGTTTCTTCCCTCATCCGTTCCTTGCCTCCAGTTCATGATGTAGCCAAGATGGCTGGTGTTGATTTGCCAGATTATCTCGGTTCAGTGAAAGAAGACTGATTCGGTTTAAGCCGAAGAACCGCCAAATTGGACGGTTTAACCTCTGAATAGGGGTTTCTTTGAAAGCCAAACTGCTTTGCATGGAAATTATGGCCACAGACTTAGAGATTGCAAGGAAGGCTAAATTGGAACCTATTGAAGCGATTGCTTGGAAGTTAGGGATTCCATCAAGTGATTTGATTGCTTATGGATCGAGCATGGCGAAGATTTCCTGGGATGGAATGAAACAACGCTTTTCTTCCTCCAAAGGAAACCTCATTCTTGTAACATCAGTGAACCCGACTCCGTTTGGAGAAGGGAAGACTGTAACGACGATTGGACTTACTCAAGCGCTCTGCAGAATTGGTAAGAATGCAACATGTGTCATTCGAGAACCATCCATGGGTCCTGTCTTTGGAATCAAAGGGGGAGCTGCAGGCGGGGGTAATTCACAAGTCCTTCCAATGGAGGAGATTAACCTCCACTTTACAGGAGATCTCCATGCAGTTACGTCCGCACATAATCTTCTTTCTTCTCTAATTGATAACCACATCAAACATGGTAATGCCTGTAAGATTGATACAAACAGAGTATTTTGGCCAAGAGTTGTTGATCTCAACGACCGTTCTCTTCGAGATGTTGTTGTTGGCCTCGGAGGTCCTGCAAATGGTAATGTTCGCCAAGATCGATTTGACATAACAGCCGCTTCCGAAATCATGGCTATTCTTGTCCTTGCGAAGGATTACAGTGACCTTCGACATCGTTTGGGAGAGATTGTTATCGCTC
>CALBJF010000186.1 GCA_937892665.1 uncultured euryarchaeote
TGACAGACCTCGTAGGATTGGACGTTCGTCGAGACATTCTTCTTAATTTGCAACGTTCGTTCAATGACGATCGATACGCTCCACATCCACTGTTGGAAGAGATGGTCGCAAAAGGCAACCTTGGACAAAAATCCGGTCAAGGTTTCTTTGAATGGTGAATAAGATTATTCTTCTTCCGCCTCAGCGGCAGCTCTTGCTTCTACCTTTTTTGCCCATTCTGCAGTATCTGCTTTGACGCTCGCCCATTGCTTGCTCTCTTGGTCACGGATGTAATTCAAGAACATATCATTGGCACTTATTTCTCCGCTGCTGAAAAAGTTGTCCAGAATCGACATTGTGTTGTCAATGGAAGTTTTCATGGCAGTTAACTCAGCATCAAACACAGATATTTGTTCTGTAACGACTTTCATGTTATCTTTGTGAGATTTCGTGATCTGCTTGATGATTGTTTTTCCAGCATCTTTAAGGTAATCTTGACGGTTCAAGACAAATGCCAAATCTTTCAGCAAATATTCGAGAACAGCGAATTCGTTGTCTACTATTTTGCGGGAGGACAATGTCATTTTTCTTGCGATTTCATAACAAATTTCCAATGAGGTGAAATCGTTGGAAAGAGAGTCAACTGATACAATGAAACCCGAATAGGCAGGGAAGTATTGAACTGGAGGTCCTTGTAGAGGGTTCAAGTGTTGATCAATAACAAAAATAGCATATTTGGAATTGCGATTTGCCCTCGTTTCAATTAACTGAGATACTGCATTATCGCCGACAGTCCGGTAGTTTGTTTTGCCTTTTTTCCGACCTCCATCGTTCGAATTTGCGGTGGTGTCACCCAGTCCGTACTTTTTGGTGAACTTTATCTCAATGCCAAGGTTTTCCGAATCGCGACCGTCTTTAACCATAGCCAGAACATCGCCAGTTTTGTTCCCACTATCTGTGCCTGCAGTCCCTGTGACTTCAACAGTGTCACTGTATTTCTTTTCTTTGATGTATGCTTCTAAAGCATCTGCGACCGTAATCTCTTGATCAGTTTTGTATTTGTTGTCTTTCTCGAGCCTCTCTTGCAAAGAATCAGCATACATTTGAACAAGTTCAATTTCAGATTGTAATTCATCTTTGAACGTATTCAAAGCGTGGGCGACTCTTCCTTGCCAAAGGGCCAGCATGCCAATATTGAGTGCCTTAGTGATCTTATCATGCCGCTCAGTTGCCTTCACCTTGGAGCTGGTAAACCAATCGTGAACTGTCGGATGGAGTTCATATTCATCAAAGAGCAAGAGAGAGGTTTGATCTTCAATGAGTGTGATTCCGGGTTTTGGCATGTTTGCTAAGTCCGTTTTCAACTTAGCATTCTCCTTGGTAAGGGCTTCGATTATTTTTGCTGGGTCTTTCGACTTTGCCATATTCA
>CALBJF010000187.1 GCA_937892665.1 uncultured euryarchaeote
AGAAGGCGAGAGGTTCTTGATGGAGAAGCGCGAGTCTATGTCATATGCTACCTGATACACTGCATAAATTACCTCGCGATGAACGATTTGCTTATGCTCGACTCCTTGCTTATATGGCACGCGTAGACGACGAAATTACTGTAGATGAATTAGCAATGTTTGAACAGAGAATCGGTACTGCTCTTCTTTCCCCAAATCAACGAGACCAACTTCGTCGTGCATTGAAGAATCCTCCAACTCTAGAAGAATGTCTCGAGGGACTTGGCCCCGAATCAGGCCGTCTCGCTTTACGTGATGCATTGCTCATGGCAACTGCAGATGGATCTATCGACGGTGACGAATTTGACGTTCTTCAAGAAATCTCAGAACACCTTGGACTTGCTGAGAACGCAGTTAATGAGCTCATCGAATGGGCCAAAAAAGGGTATGGATGGATGGAAGACGGTATTGAATTACTCAATAAGCTTCAACAAGGTTGATCTGTATGTTCTGCGACGATGTCGCCAATCTAGACGCAAGTGAACGCTCACGTTATGCAGATTTGCTTGTTCTTATCGCTGCTGCTGATGGTGAACTTGTCCGTGAGGAAATACAAGTTCTCGAGGGTTTAATGGGGCGGGCAATGGTGCATCCGGAAGCAAGAACCTCAATTCGCAAGGGGCTTCATGACACGCATCGACTTTCAAATCTACTCAAAAACGCCGAGGTTCAGACCTTACGCTTTGTCTTGAGAGATGGAGCCTTATTGGCTGCTTCTGACGGGGATTATGATAAGCGAGAAGTGAGAATTCTCAAGCAGATTGCTAAGAAGGCAGAGATTTCAAATGACGAATTAAAACAAATATTTGACTGGGTTTCAAACGGATGGGAATGGCACCAAACTGCAAGCAGTGTTCTTAATTTATCGGCTTCTGAGCAAAACACGCTAGAATGAAAGGTTTCATGATTTTGACAGGCACATTCAAACCATGATTGAATACCCACTGAATGGGGCGGACTATGCAAAACGGTGTCAGCGGATGGTATGCAAGATTAGATCGATGTCTTAATGACAGAGCTGAACAAATCAATATTTGGCTAACTGCGTGGGAAGAATCCCTCAAAACTCACCAACCTATTGCTGCTTTGTTACCTGAAGATTGGCCAACGCTCCCTGCAAATCTTTTGACAGACCCTGGACATGTCCTCGACCATCTTCTTGCACGTCACGATGCTGAGTCCGATGGTCGCTCTCCTCGTGGAGCACATCCAACTCCGCCACGTCTCGCAGATTCTGTTATTTCATCAGAAATGCTTGAAACAACAATCCAACCAAAGGTCAAGAAACAAACAACAAACATGCATCTTGCAGACCTCCCTCCTGGATTCCAGAAGCACATTAAGAAACTGAATTTCCCCCCAGCCGAAGAAGAAGTTACGCTCGATAGTGATGCTCTTGAAGCAGTTGTACGGGGCGAAAGAACCAGCAGTGGAATACCCCTCCCATTCTCAGATATGTCTTGCGGCGGTGGTATTTTCCACGCTCGTATGCTTCGAAAGCACAGCGAGTTGTTCGAAGGACAGGATGCTGAGCTGAAGAAGGAGGACACGCTACGTTTGTTCAGAGGATTTCAATTAATCGATGTTGATTCACTCGTTGTCGAATCTACAAAGAAGCGCCTCCTGCTTGAATCCATCCGATTAGAACTTGTTTCAATGAGCGGAGAACAAGAAGGAAAGGTGGCTCGCAAAGATGTGGAGCAAATCCTTGAAGAAAACGTCGTTTGTTCGGATGCTCTTCAACACGATTGGCCATGGGCTCAGTCTCCTCGCCTGATCATCGCAAATCCGCCTTGGTTGCGAATTAAAGATCGTTTTAGAGGAATGGAAGACGGTTCTCAACGCAGAAAAGATCTCAGTGAAACACTAAGAAATCTAAAAAACGACGATGGCCCACGATTCTCAACTATGAGGGGAAATGTCAATCTCTACAGACTCTTTATCGAACGTGGGATGCAAATCCTCAGTGAAACAGGTCAAATGCGCGTTGTTGCGCC
>CALBJF010000188.1 GCA_937892665.1 uncultured euryarchaeote
CCGAGTACAACTCGCACATTTAGGCCATGATGGTCACGAACTTCATCCGCCATAGCGACCGTATCTGCATACGTGCTTCGGTGGTCATCGATATGAGTGGGGGGGGATGAAAAATCAGGGCAATGGACTAAGACAAGGTGCGTACCACCTTGATTTTTGAAATCCTTTGCAGCGTCCAAGTATCTGCCCTTTCTATTCAAATGGAAATGGTTGTCTAAAATTGGCCCATTCCATTTGGGAATCGGGGTTGTCATCATCGACCCTCACGCTGTTGAAAACCCAAGTTCAGAAAACTTAGTTCGCCAGTAAACTGCAGCCATGGCCACCATCTTTGGATGGCGTCCCTCGGTAACGATGCACTTGCCGTTAGACCAAACATAGAGGATGAGGTCGTGCCTCTCGTCGTGAATGATACCACAATCCAGGCGATCGTCATAATGTCCTTCACCTGCTCCAAGATTACCGATAATAGATTGTACATTTACAGTGGTGTTAAAGTTGAATGATGCAATGATAGGACCAAGTTCTGTTTTCAATCCAGTGTCATCAAGACCAAGTCTGAGAAGGAGTTCCTTTGCTGCTGAACGAGCTGCTTCTATTCGGTGCGTACCATGGACTGTAATACGGCCTTCCGGGTCTATTACAAGCGTTGCTCGCGGACGGCGAAGTGATTTGATGACCATGCCACCAACTCTTTGCCCTTCTAATTGAGTTACAACAGCCTCGCCATCTACGGGTTTTGAGCAGATGAATCGAACCAGTTGATTCTCAACAATTACATCGATGTTTGAGTTCATTCTTCTCCCTCTAATATGTCCGATGGGCCAGATGATGAAATAATCTCCTCCGCCTCAGGCAGTGATTGTAACGAGTCGAGCAAACTCGCCCTCCAAGTTTGAACCATAGGAACAAGAATCGTGGCATCGCCTCCGTGGGTTTCGCGCTCTTTAGCAAGTGCTCCGCGTAATCTCTTTGCAAATCTGATATCTCTCGATTTAGAAAGTTCTGGATTGATTCTTGATTCCGTCACATCCCACCAAGCAGCGGTAAGAACGCCAGCAGTAGCCATATCTTTTGATACATTCTTCGGTGGTTGCTCAGCATCAAAGATACGACGCTTCACAGCCTTTTTCCACTTCTTTCCAATGCGAACCATTGAGAGGAGTTTTCGCCAGTGCGTGGAAACCTTTGCTTCATTTGTACGTTGCAACTCCCATCCTTCATCATCAAGAGTTGGCTCAATGCAATACACAGGACGGTCATGGCGAAGTGCTAATCGATGTAGGCGGCGAGGTTCAGGGTCGGGAAATCTGCCTGTTTGAAGATCATCAAGTTGAAGAAGGTCCTGAATAAGAACAGAG
>CALBJF010000189.1 GCA_937892665.1 uncultured euryarchaeote
GTGGGAGAGGGTTGTTTTCTTCTCGACTTCCAAAAGAATCTAACACATATTTGTGGGTTGCATTTGGGGCTTAAGCATCATGTTGCTCATTTCGAAAAGTACGTGGCAGAAGGGTGAGGGCTGGAAGGCCCACGATTAAGTGTAGAATATTGAGCATAATGGCCGCTTCAACGGTTCCTGAACCGAATGAGTACATTCCATAGGCGACCAAGAACAGGATGCCGCTAGCTCTCCACCACTTGTCAGGGTTACTGATCCCCATCTTCAGCCAGGTGTGGAAGACAACCGTAGTTGCACAGAAGCCAACTGTAGCCACGAAACTTGCTAGCGTGAATAACACTGGGGGGAACATAGTATTGGATTGCCTCTCCCAAGGTGCCCATGGCGTATCCATACCCACTCCCAGAGTCAACACACCCGCTCCTACAGTGGCCAGCGCCCCAATCAAGAGTAATGTCCTAATGGAAGCTTTCAGCGCCATAAGGTGGATGGTTATCATGGTTTGAAGTCAGCATCGTAGTACATAGGTTCATGTTTTGATATCTAAACCGATAACGTTCAATCAATTTTATTGCGTTGACCCTTTGGAATCTCTCCCAGACCCAGGCCCTTACAATGCGCTTCAATGCAGTATTGGATGCTCTTTAAAATCAATATGATTCAAGAATTTCCTTCTATCAACAGGGCTGAGGCTATATTCGCCACCATCCAAGAAGAGGCAGCAGCAAGTTGGAATCAATCTCGTGATTGACTGAGGACGCAATATACCGATGGGTCATTTGCTTTTTCGAGCGAAAAATGACCCAACTTTATCGTACACTTTTTCTTCGATCGATGCAATCTTCAAAACCATCTCGTTTTCTGACGGTTTGTCTTCTTTCAAGATTGGAACCATAGAAGACCAAACGCCTTCACCTTTGATTCGAGAATAAATTGCTGCTCCAATGTGGAGGAAGATGAGCATGTAACTGAGATCTGCTACAGCTCCATGCAAATCCAACACTAAATCCATCACGGTTTGTTCTTCATCAGGTGTGGCGTTTACCGTGTATCCTTGACTGTATAATCCAGCGATCATTAAGCCTGTCAGCGGGAGAAGAATAAAGCAGGCATACATGGCTCTGTGAACTGTTCGAGCAAAGTAATAATGAACGATATGAACTGGCTCCCGAGCCCCCAAGAACGTCTTGAAACGTCTCATGTAGGAATAGCGTAGAATAACAATAACGAGGAAAACAGTGGCGAAAACAATCTCAGATAATAGGAGAGTTGAATCCTCAAGTTCGTCTAACTCGTTGACTTGTTTGAAGATTCCATACAAATAGAGGAGAATAAAACTCCAATGGATTGACCTTGCGAGCAAGGTATGTGACTTTTGCACGTGCATGCCAGTAAAGTCTTGTACAAAAGGGTGTTTCATTCAGAAGTCAAACCTTTTGCGATTGAAGTGCTCTTTAAAATCCTCATAGACGGTTGAAACTGCCATCGCCCATCATCTGCCATTGAACTCCATCTGGCTGAATGTAGATGGTTTGTCCAGTTGATTGATCATACGTTCCACCTGGAGGCAGCCCTGTGTAATCCGCAACTGTTGTTGGTTGAGCAGGTGGAGGGGGAGCCGTTGTTACACCAGCAGGAACTGCTTGTGCTGGTTGCATTGGCTGTACTGGCTGCTGTGGTTGAACAGGCTGTACCGGTTGCATTTGCTGTACAGGTTGCTGTGCTGCTGGTTCATCATTCCACGCCTGTTGGCTGAAATCCTTGTCGGAAGATTCACTGCGTCCGCGTAGGACAACAACTGCAATTCCGACGATGATGCCGATGATACCAATGGATGATCCAACGATTAGAGCAGTATTCGATTCTTTATCATCTCCTGAAGCAGTAGACTCAGAAGAGTCCTCATCGTCTTCATTATCCTCGCCGTTGTTGATTGCTAAAGCGGTCTCTTCGGTTCCATCGTACTGGCTTGTATTACCTGAGACAACCGCTGAAGCATCTGCAGCTACTGCAGTACCATCAAGGGTTGAAGATTCGGTTACGAAGGCAACAGATGCTGTGTGCGTAACTCCGCCATCAAGAGCGATAACATTGAGATTAAC
>CALBJF010000190.1 GCA_937892665.1 uncultured euryarchaeote
ATAAAGCCTCTTTTCGTCATTTGATAGTGAACCAGAGGGTTTCTTCCCAGTTGGTATAATTGCGAAGTGATCACTCACCTTGGCATCATTGAAATTTCTCTTAACATTTTCTAAACCACTCTTTTTTAGATGCTCTGAATAGTTAGTGAAATCCGATTGAGTTCCTATATTAGCTATCGTTTCATCGATGGCATCTGTCATGTCTGAAGGAAGATATCTAGAATCAGTTCGTGGATATGTAGTCAATTTATGTCGTTCATAGAGTGCTTGAGCTACATTTAGGGTTCGCTTCGCAGGCCAAGAGAACATGGAGTTCGCTTGTCTTTGGAGTGAGGTTAAGTCGTAATTGAGCGGTGGACGTTCTTTTCCTAGAGACAACTTTTCAGAAACTTCTGCATCTTTACCGGCATCTAATAACTCTTGAATACGGTCTTTGTCTGTCTGAGTAAGGACCCAATGAGCCTTTACGTCTTCATTGGATTCTCCTCCTTCCCATCGTCCGCTCCAAGTACTGGTTTTGTTGGTAAACGTGGCATTGAGTTCCCAATAAGGAGTCGAGATGTGCTTCAGCACTTCGAGTTCATGATCTACAATAATTCCAAGAGTAGCAGTCTGAACACGACCAATTGAAATGGCCTGTTTCTCACTTCGCTTTTTAGGCAAAAAGATTTCAGCAACTCGAGAACCATTCATTCCAATGAGCCAGTCAGCTTGTGTTCTGCTGTAAGCTGCATCGGATAATGGTTTGAATTCTTCTGAAGATTTCCGGTCATCCCAGGCCTTCTGAATTGCTGTTGTTGTCATCGATTGCAACCACATACGACTAACACTTGTCTTAATTTTAGCGTAGCGATAAATGGTCTGAAAAATAAGTTCGCCTTCCCTTGCAGCGTCACAAGCATTGACAATTTCAGAGACTGATTTATCCTTCATTAATTTCTTAATAGCAGTGAGTTGTTTTTTTGTTGAGCCTGACTTGGGTTTGAACTCAAAATCCTCTGGTATGTATGGAAGCCTGTCAGCAGTTTTTCTCCAGTTCTTGAACTCTGGATCATAATCATCCATGTATTTCAATTCCAGCATATGTCCAACTGCCCACGTTACGACAATACCATCTCCTTGCCAGTGTGTTGCTTCTTTCTTAGAAATCCCAAGCACTTTGGCAATATCCTCTGCAACACTAGGTTTCTCGGCGAGGACAACAATGCTCATGGTTTCACCCGGTTTGTCGACAATACTTGAAGGCTCGCCAAACTTCATTTTGAACAGATACCTTACGGTATCTATGGAACTACTCCATGAATCCGTGAAGATTTTTTCTGCTCATTTCTTCATCCCATCCATCTTCGTTTTCTCTATAACCGCATCCTTCACATCCAGGATATCCCGCAAGAAGTAATTCTGAACACATTTGTTCAAGCGCAGGTAATACGACTTCCGTTCTTACTGGCAACCATAGTGTTTCGAAGGATGCTGGTGAATAATGATTGGTTAGTATCATCCGGTCTTCCGAATCTTTTACTGTTAAGTGTTGGCCAGTTTCAATTGATGGGAATGTGATCCGTTGTGGTAAAGCATCACTCATATTGAGGATAAGTCGATGCCATCTCTCATGATTTTCGACTGGAATTTGTATTGAAATTTCGCCAAGAGAAAGAACTCTCCGCCCAGCTTCTCGCAGCGCCAACCACAGTGGTGAATTCTCCTCCATGTCCCTGCGAAGCATCGCAAGGCTTGAAGGATATCGGTTCAAGGGGACTTCATGGGGAGAGTCTTTCGATTCATATCTCGGCCGCTACTTGCGGTTCAAGATTCTGAAAAGGCTCATGGCAGATCTCTGTTAATGCTAAGAGTACTCGCATCCAATCCGATTACAAGGTTTATGCTTCGGACATTGTATAAGCCGAGTCATAATTTGCCTATTCGTCGATTTGGAATCAATTTTGAACACCCATTTGGGATTGCAGCAGGTATGGATAAACGTGCAGAAGCACTCCGTGGTTGGGAATCTATTGGACTTGGATTTTCTGAAATTGGAGGCATCACAATGCTCGAACAAGAAGGAAATCCGAAGCCAAGAATGTTTCGCCATGGCGGAGACAAGGCGCTCGTCAACCGAATGGGATTTAATAATCCTGGAAGCGAAAAGGTTGCACTTCGTCTTAAGAAATCGAGAAAGTATATCCGCAAAATTCCAGTCTGGGCTAATTTAGGCAAGTCAAAAATCACTCCGTTATCAGAGGCGAAGGAAGATTATGCTACGACATTGAGGAGATTATGGCTTGATATTGATCTGTTTGTTATCAATGTCTCATCACCCAATACGCCCGGATTACGAGACTTGCAACATGGGGATTATTTGCGCAGTATTATTCGGGAATGTATGTTAGAGAACCAAAAATCAGCAGATATGTCTGGTGGTAAAGTAAAACCGATTTTAATCAAAATAGCTCCGGATTTGTCCATTCCTGAACTCGAGCAAATCCTTGATATTTCAATGGCAGAACATATCGATGGAATTGTAGCAACAAATACTACATTGCTACGACCTAATGATAATGATAAAGCATACAAAGAAAATGGTGGAGTCTCAGGTACTCCTCTTGGGATTCGGAGTACGGAATTGATTCATCATATTTTCAAATATACGAACGGAAAGCTTCCGATTGTGGGTGTAGGTGGTATTATGTCTTCAGAGGATGCCTGGGAGAAAATTATCAATGGAGCATCACTCCTTCAAGCATATGCTGGCTTTGTTTTTGAGGGTCCAGGTTTAACAAAAGAAATTATTAATGGAGTGAGAAGAAGGCTCAGAGAGTCCCAATTCTCCTCACTTGAGGAAGCAATCGGATCATCTGTCCAACTTACTTGAAAGGCAGATATTGAAATAGGTACGGATTGAGGGGACATTGAAGACCATGTTGTCCTATCGTGTGCGACTCATGCTCATAGGCGGGATCATTACAATTGCCGTCCTTGGAACAATCTTCCTTCAGGCACCCGAACCCACCCTAACTGTTGATGAATTACTTGACAATACATCTGATCATATCGGGGATGAAGTCGCTGTCCGTGGAGAGATTATGGATGGTTCAATTGATGAAATGAACATGACATTTATCTTGGAGGGTTCCGAAGGAACTATTCTTGTTGATTATTCCAACGCAGGTTCAATATCCAACGGTCTGGGTGATAATCGGACTGTGTACGCAGAAGGTACTTTCAAAGAAATTGATGGTAAGTATGTCGTAGAAGCAGATATCATCAAGACCTCATGTCCTTCTAAATACGAAGAAGAAGCATAGAGTGTTTCATAGTTTGATTGAAATAGACCTTCTCGCAGGGTCTCATGGGATAGGTGGGGAGCTAGGCGTACCCTGTACCACAAATCGTCTTTATGGTGGGCTGAATGCCTCAGGGCGGCGAAAGCGGCTTTTGGGTTCCTGTATGCGGACGTAGATGTCTCGCCCCTACATGATCCGGGTGTTGAGAACCGTTTCCGGAAGGAAACGGGGACCAAATAACCGGGGGAACAGGTCAGGCCGGGAACGGAGCATCCCTACCTGGGGCCATGGATGCTGTAGGGATTCGGGACGGAGGAAGTATGCAGATTTGGCTCAAAAGTACGAGCGTCCACCTGAGGATTCCCACCTTATTCAGATATCAAATACCACATCACAAAACCAACCAGGGCCTTCAAATGAAGGGACTTCTGGCCATCTAGATGGTACTTCTTGGTGTTCTTCTACTTCCATTACCAAAAGATCTTGTCGTGTTACGGCTTTGATTTCAACTTCCTTTTCCACCGATTCGGAAGAGACCCACAATACATGAGCCTGAAGATGAATCGCAGTTTCATCTTTTTGGATACGAACAGTACTTTCCACCATCCACTTTCTCTCAACTTCATCTTGATACAACACTTCTTCTAACCATTTGACAAGAAGAATACTATTCATTTCCTCATGCAGTGGTATCGATACATTCCAAACAGACGAATGATGAACAAGAGAACCGATTACCCTAGCCGATTCTGAATCGATGAGATAATTTTGCATGCCATAGGAGGTTTCCTCAAACAGGCGTTCAAAGGATGCGGCAAAAGACCGTAGACCGATATCTGCGGTTGTAGGTCTCAGCCATGAACTCATATGTTCGCCTCAGCGCTTCGATACTTGGAGGCTCCAAGCAATTTCACCGATACGATCAATCATATCGTCTAATCTTAATACAAATCGATCCGTTCTATCTGCAGTTAGAATACACTCGCTTGCTGCATTGGCTAATTGAGCAGTTTCGTCAACGGTCAATCCAAGTGAAATTGCTGTTGCAACTGCGACAGCAGCAGCATCAATCAATCCAATCATTTGACGAATGTCTTCAAGCATACAAGGAACGTGAACAGTATCTGCTCCCTTAGTATGAATTGTTACACCGTCTTGGCCTTCAAGGATTACTAGATGCTTCCAATCATTCGTTTCAAGTAATTTTATTGCGGCATCTGTTCCAGTAGGTGAACCTAATCTTCTTCTCATAAGTTCGAGACCTTTCGATTGAAACATAACCCAATCTACACCTTTTGTGCGATGGAGTCCTGTTAACTTCGGATCCGCAATGATAGGAACATTGTGTTTTTTCGCTGCAGATATAAGTCGTGCAGCACCTTCGTCATTTAGTACTCCCAATCCATAATCAGATAAAATCAAACAAGAAGACCCAGGCAGAGCATTAATTGTCTGTTCAATGAGTTTTTCTGATGCATGTTCAGGTATTGGATTTTCATCTTCAATATCCCAGCGTAAGAGCAACTGTTCTCCGCGAACTAGTCCTTCTCTTGCACCCAATAAGCGTGTTTTTACTGTAGTTATTCTATCTTCTAATACAGCGATACCCGATGTATCAACACCCTCTGCGTCAAGCATATCCAACACAGCCAATCCAGGGCCATCATCTCCAACAACTCCATGCAGTTGGCTGGAGAGGCCTAACGAATCAAGACCACGTGCAACGTGTGCAGCTGCACCGACATCTTCATCTCTTGAAATTTCTTTCAATACAGGGACAGGTGCTCTTGAATTCAGGTTATTTGCGAAACCATGAATGTAACAATCCATCATGATATCTCCAACGAGTAATACCTTTGATGGTTTAATGGATTTGAGATCATTTTCTAATTTTCGTAGTGCATCATGCACTCGTGCATCATCGTCGTTCATTCCCATAATTTTCCCTCTTCAAATATCATCTTGCAGTTCTGCTAGAAGTGTAGCATGATCTTGGTCTGAAATGTTCGTTTGTTGACGAAGCGTAGACAGTATTGCTTCTTCGTCTCCAGTAATAATTCCATCAGATAAGGCAGTACGTAAAACCGAACGGTAAGATGCCAATTCAGGTGGTATGAATGGCTGTTTTTTGGCTTCATTAAGTAATCTCTCATGAGTTGCTAAATCTATGTCA
>CALBJF010000191.1 GCA_937892665.1 uncultured euryarchaeote
ACCTTTCATCTGATATCGAGATACCCTCCTTGACCGATGTGGACGAACAATTCATAATGGAGATGGACAAAGAAATTTCTAAAATTCTGAAGCACATTGGTGATGGAAAAGCTAAGAGTAGAGAATCACTTACTCGCCACCTTACTGGCCTATTGCAACGAAGATTCCAGAGAAACGCAAAGGTTCAAGCATTTGGCTCATCGGTAACAGGACTTTCACTAGGTACAGGTGATCTTGACCTTTGCTTATCGTTCAAAAAAGAGCAACCAAAAAAAGTTCTTCGGAAAGTTGCAGGCCTGTTACGAGAGGAGGGTATGATGGATATCCAACAAATTCCAAAGGCCAAAATCCCTATCGTCAAATTTACTGATTCTCGTTCTGGACTTGATGTTGACATCTCTATCGAGAATAGATTGGCCATTTACAACTCCAAGATGCTCAAAGGCTATGCACAAGACAAGCGTGTCCGGGAATTTATTCTAATGATAAAATACTGGGCGAGCCGAAGAGGAATCAATACTGCATTCGAAGGAACTCTCTCATCATATGCATGGACACTGATCTGCATTCAGCATTTGCAGATGACAAATCCCCCTGTTGCTCCAAACCGACAGAAGGGTAACAAGAAAAATCTGATTGAAATCAATGAAGTGTCGTACGATATTTCAAATGATTCTTCTCCCTTTGAATCGAAGAATCAACAGACACTTGCACCACTTCTTATCTCCTTCTTCGATCGCTTCGCAACCCGATGGGATTGGAATGCGATGGTTGTTTCAATACGAAATGGAAGTCCATTGAATGCTGAAAAGAAGAGATGGACGCACACTGGACCTCTCCCCCTTGAGGTTGTCACGGGTCAATCGAATAATCGTATGGAACACATCATGCCAATCGAGGATCCATTTGACCATGAACACGATCTATCGAGAGTCGTAAAACCAGAAGGTGCTATGACAATCCAGGAAGAATTTATGCGTGCATTGCATCTACTCTCAGAAGGAAAGTCCTGGAAGCAGATTTGCACTCCTGTCATGGAAATGGATGAGGAACCAGAAGACTTCTTCCATGATTTGAGAACTCAAAATACCGATATTTTGAAGAAGAGCCTTGAAGAAATGAAATCCGAGGTCACACACGTCGAAGAGCACATACAATCCCTTGTTACTGAACGCCAAAACTCAAAAGAGTTATTGGACCTTCTACGCGGAACAATGCAAGAGACAAGAAATGTGAAATCGAATCGCCAATCCATACTTTCTGAACTACGACCACTGAGCATGAAAGTACAGGAGTTACGCCAAACACGTGATGGAATAAATGAACGCATTGCGATTCCGACAAAGCGTATTCATCAGGAAATGGTACGGATGTTTGGTTCACTCACTTCTGAAGTGGATGTATTCAATGCACAAAGCCTTGGAAGAGAACGTGGAGATTTCTCATATTTCTTTGAATTACAAGCAATGTACAAAGCTTCGATTGAATCGAATGAAGCACACCAAGAATTCATTCGTCTGAGAAGAGAACAAAATAAAGAATATAAAGCCCTCAAAGACACTAATCTACAAGAAGAGGATGTGCTCAAACGACTTATTGAGAAAAATCCAGAACTTGAGGGCATTAATTTGCATCCTAAAACCGTAAAAGAGTTTCAACTAAATGCAAACAAATTACAGAAATCTATTAACATTCAATATTCCAAGAAGCACGAATTGAAACGTGAAATCGGCCGTATTGAAGCATGGATACGCATTGCTACGAGCAAAGGCAATCAGCGCCAGCGCAAAGATTCCAAACCTCGCGAAAATCGACGCCAAGCGCCAGCAGTGAACATTAACGAAGTAAGAGAACGAGCATCGAGCGGCGGTTCTTTTTCACTGAATGAGCTCGATGCACTTTTGTCAAAAGGTGGAATCTCAGGAATCGAATCAACCCAGCGACCCGCAACAGCAAATCAATCTGATCGACGCAAATCGGGACGTAAGAAACCAGCATATCGGGTCGACCCTAGGCAAGGTCGAAAGCGTGGAAAGAAACAATCACGGAAATGATGTAATGGATGTTGCTTGGCGAAAAGGTCTTGCTCCAGAAGAACTCACAGTTGAATGGATACAAGCAGTGCAGAAGTTGTTTCTAGAAGGAACAGGTGAACAATATTTTGCAGGCTCAATACAATCATTACCCGTCCCAAAATGGGAAGGGAATCTTATGCTTTTTGACTCAAAAAAAGAGACCCCTCAATCCATGCGAGGATTATTATGGTCGACACCATTCAAAGAAGATACTGTTCGAATCGTATCATTTGTACTCGATCCTGGTTCTCGTAACAAAGGGTGGGGCAGTCAAGCGTGGAGTACACTTATTCAATCGTTAGCAGGGACGCAATACACAACTGTTCAACTTGAAGTAAGAGCCACAAATGATAAGGCCATAGAATTCTATAGAAAAAGAGGCTTAGAAGTGGTTCAAGAACTCCACGGTTACTACAACAATGGAATAGGCTATCTTATGCGTGGGCCTCTAAGAACAATCAACCCGCAATGAATATACACTCGATGCTCAAGTTTGTTATCATGGCAGTGGACATAGAATCGATTCGACAACTTCCAAAGGTGAATTCA
>CALBJF010000192.1 GCA_937892665.1 uncultured euryarchaeote
AAGATGAACTTACATGGCTGAGAAAGAAAACAAATCAATGGTGGAGAGACGGAGGTAGAGGATTGATTGGTTACACAACCGATACTGGCGTTTTTGGTTCGCAGATAAGTGAAGACTTTTCGTTCGATATAACCTCTGAATTACAACAACACGTAGATAATGGGAACACGGGTGTAATCGATTTTGCAATAACAACGCGCTCAGAAAATGGTGCTTATTCTGCAAACGCTGGAATTGATTCTGTAACCTTCTATTCTTCCGATACAACTTTTGAATCTGACAAACCGTATCTCTACATCAAATATGAATGGGGTACGCCGGTGACTGTTGCACCTTCTCTAACTTCCCCATATGATGGAGAAACCCTTTGGAATCAAACAGGCCACAACTTTACAGGAAATACGACACCTTCAATGACATGGACAGCTAGCACATCCAGTTCATACGATATGATTTTTGAATTGTCAACAGACGGGCAATTCCATGATCGTGTCGCTTATGTGGACACTCGTGTTGATTCAGATTTCCTACCAAGTGATGGGGACTTCTCTTTCACAGGTGCTGATAGTCTTGAAGCCGGTCACATGTACAACTGGAGAATGCTTCACATCGATTCCGACGGACGACATGGTGATTGGACGTACTCGACATTCCTGATCAGTAGCATGAATTCGACATGGCTAGGTAACGATCGATATGAGTTTAGACTCAAGCAAGGCAATGCAACCTCGGATGGACTTCATCCTGAATGTGCAGATACATACATCGATTCGGGTATGCCGAGTTCAAATTACGGTCAAGAAACTGAACTTCAAGTCTCTTACAACACCATTCCATCTGAAACAACAATCTTGTTTGGATGTGACCTTTCAAGCACCTTCCTTCCAAACGGTTACGCAGTAGAATCTGCAAATTTAGAAGTCTATCTCAGTGATTTCCCATTCGGTTCACCAGTCGTTGGTGCTTGGGAAAGCACACAGCATAACTGGACTGAAGACGGTGCTACTTGGGCAACTTATGATGGATCAAATACATGGGGTACTGTTGGAGCAAAAGGCTCAGAGCGTTCTTCATTGCTTGATTCAGTAACCATCGGCAGTGGCTTTACTTCCAGCTCTTCCGCTACTTGGAACGTTACACTCGCAATGCAAAATGCCATGCGAGACAACCATTCTGCAGACTTCATTCTCGGAATTATCGGTGCCGGTTCAGGTCAAATTAGGGATGCTCTTTTCCACACTGGAAGCGCAGTTGATGCAAAGCGCCCTGAACTTAGTTTTGTCTATGTTCCAGGTTCTAACGCAATACCGATTGAACCAGTACCAGTAAATCCACTGAATGGATCATGGAGTATTCAGCCTGGAATCAACCCTGAGCCAGTTCTTCGACCAATGCTTAATTGGACACATTCCAGTGCAATTAGTGTTGGTGGTTATGCGGTTCAAGTCGACACAAGCGACGCTTTTGACAGCAATGATATGAGCATTGAAACCTCATGGTCAAACGCAGGTTTCGATATGAATGACAAATCTTTCACTCCACAAAACGATTTGACAGTAGGTGAAACATGGTACTGGCGTGTAAGAACAATTTCGGCAACAAATCAACTTGGAAATTGGTCACAAACCTTCCACTTTAACATCCCTTCACTGACAACATGGAACCTCTCATCGACCAGTGCTGCTGTTGAAATTCGACATGCTGAAGCTATGCCAGATTTGGGGCTTCCACATTTCATTGATACTTGGCTTGCTGAAGCGGGTATAGAAGGACAACAAAACCACTCAGCATCCACTTCGATGAAAGTCGGAGAACTTGGTAGTGGCTACCAAGCGACAGCACTCATGAAGATCCCTCTCGATCAGATTCCTTCACCTTCGAATGCTCGTGTAACAAACGCAGAATTGAATCTGTGGGCTCTTGTAGGATCGGATACGAATACGGAAGTAGCTGTTCGACCAGTATTGCAAACATGGACGACTGACCTCAACAATTCGACCTATGATGGTCTAAATCCTTGGACTTTGGACGGAGGCCGTTCCATCGGAAACGACGTTGGGCAACTCAGTGATTTGAGTACTTCAGCAAGTGCAGACTGGATGAACTGGGACGTTACAGAACTTGTTCAAGCAGCATTTGCAAACGGGGATTCCTATCTTTCAATTGCTTTGATGACCAGTGACTCATCTGACTCGTTGATTACATTCGCAACCACAGAAGGACTTTCCACTCAACATCCATGGCTGAACCTCACATGGACTGAAGGAACTTCACCAATTCCAACAGTAGCAGGTGCAAACGCATTGCCTACAGATGGGGATATGTCTTGGAATCTCTCGACACACGTACCAGAGCCAGACACACGTCCAGTTTTGAGTTGGACTCATTCCAATTCTGCGAATATTGATGATTGGAAAGTCTTCCTTCAAAATGATGCTTCTGACATCATGGAAGGCTTCACGACCTATGATTCACGTGTTGATAGTTCAATGTTCGATTTGCAAAGTCTAACATTCCAACCTTCGACCGACCTTAGCACAAATCAAAGTGTTCGCTGGTTCGTTCAACCTGTGAACAACAGCATGCTCGGTCCACGTTCAACAAGTTCAGTATTCCATATCCCTCATGATATTGGTCAAGAATTGAACAGTACATGGGGATACCTCAACATTACTGAAGGTGGCTTCTTGCCATCTCTCAACGAGCCATCTGGCTTCATTCAGGACATTGGACTTGATTCGGGCTCTCCAAATTCAAATCTAGCTGGAAATAGTGTTCTCAGTTTAGGTCGTTCATCTTTCACAACCAGTACATCTGCTCGCTCGTCCGTTCTATTCTCAATAGATATCTCGAAATTACCGCTTGGGAATTCGTTTGAAGTGATGTCTGCTGAACTTTATCTTAACATAGAATCTGGTTCTTATGGAGAAGTATGGGTTAGCCAATCTAAGGTTCTCACGTCATTTGATGCAGATGCAAATTGGAATAATGCGACGAGTTCAACGACTTGGAATGCTCCAGGCGCTTACCATTCATCAGACACTTCAGTCCCAATGAACGGTGCTGGTCTTGTTCAATCAAGTGACTCGACTATTTTTGGAAACTTAACGGAAGTAATTCAACAAGCTCTTGTTCAAGGAGTGAATACAATCCACATTCTTGTGCAACCAGAAGAAAATTACAGCAGTGTAGATGGGAGGATGGATTTCTTCTCAAGTGATGAAACCTCTACAAGTTTGCGTCCAAGTCTTAACTTGACGTATCGATCAGCGAATCCATATGTTGATTCAAGCCCATCAAATCTGCTTCCTGTCGATAGTTCGACTCTGTGGAACATGTCCTCTCCTCGTCCGACTGGAGTCGATCATGTCAACCATTCTTGGACTCCACCTTCCACCAACGAAACAGGGTACCAGATTTGTTCTGCCTCTGATGCTCGAATGATATACGACCTTGCTTGCGTTTTGTCAACTGATGCCACTTCCCTCAGCGAGTCAAACCTCACTTGGGATTCAGCGTCGACTACGCTTACGAGTACGAACGTAACATCAGGAGATGAATGGCAATACTGGCGTGTTCTTTCTTACCAATCGATCGAGGATTACTATAGGATCGGAGAATATTCTCAAGTCAATAAATACCGTATACCAGATGCACAAGGATACGATGATGGCGCAGGAAATCATACTGTGAACTTGTCAAGTGGTTCCATTTTCTCATCGACTGGATTGCTACCCGCTGCTCCAGACACCTATACTTCTTCTAGTTCTTTCAACTCAAACTATGGATCGAGTTCTTCGTTGTTACTTGGTTCAGGAACTTCAGGTGATCATGAAGTGTACATTGAATATGATTTGTCACAGATGCCTTGGCCAAGTGCAATCACTCCAACCTCTGTGATGCTGCGTATGTATCGGACACAAGTAACAGGTGTCTCTCCACTGACAGTAAGTGCTCACGCTTGTTCAACCTTCAATGAAGGATTTGTTACATCTCTACAGTCTCCTGCATGCAGTGCGACCGAAATAACTCGTTCAACTCTTCCAGTAGCGCCACCAAACGGTTGGTTAGAGTGGGATATCACTTCGCTGGCTCAATCGAACATCGCCAATGGAAATCTTTCAATGACCATTAAACTATCAGCCGTGGGAACTGCAAGCAGTCTGCATTCCTTCCATTCGGGTGAATCTTCATCGATAGCATTGCGCCCTGTTCTTCGTGTCGATTATGTCGATAACATTGCAGGTGTTGTTCCACCATCACAACCAGTTCTTATCTCGCCAGCAGATGGTACTGTATTGTACAACACAACTACAACTCTGCTTGAACCATTGGACAAACCAACACTCTCATGGAATCCAGTTACTGGAGCGACAGGATACATCGTTACCATTCGTAATTCCTCTGGACAATACAATTTCAAATCTGGAATTTCAAGTCAGATTACTGGAACAAGCTTCGTTTTCGGTAGTTCCCTCTCTCCGGGTTCAACCTTTGAGTGGTGGGTTCAGGCAGTCAATGGTTCGATTCCAGGTCCATCTTCATCACGATGGATTGTAGGTGTTGGCGACCCAGCAACACAGGATAATTTCGATCACACATGGACCTATGAATTCCAAACTGGAAA
>CALBJF010000193.1 GCA_937892665.1 uncultured euryarchaeote
AATGGTTCAATCTTCTGATTCGGATTCAGTATTTTCTTCATCCTGCTTTTCTTCAGTAGTTACGATTTTCGCCTTTTTCTTGTCTTCAACACGCTGTGCATACTTCTCGCCAAATTGACTCATACTCTCGAGTCGAGCACGGAAGCCAGAGGTTTCCCCTTCCTCAGAAACATATCGTACGAGATATGCACCAAACATGAGGTCAAAGAGCCCTTGACGCAAATCACTGTTACGGGAGAATTGCCAATTTACAATCCATAGAATCATCAAAATTGCACCAATTGATGTCATTACAATTGGTGTGCTGCCTTGTCCTAATTTACCTGCCTGCGTAAATACCATAATGAATCCAATTAGTGATGATACCCCAATGTTATTGACGAACAATCCGTGAAGAAACAATGGTTTGGATCCATCCCCACGGATGTATTGGGTCGAGGAGGTATATTGTCCGAGATTACGCCCAGTCCATATTGGCAATACAATTCCATTAAAGATGAAAACTAAACCTGCACCGGCAAAAAGAAGTGTGGTGGCAAAACCTCCACTTGCACCGCCAGTGGTAACTGACATGACCAGGGCGCCGATTAGGATTGAAAAATTTACGGTGAAATTGACCCACCAAGAGATGACACGGTTCAAACTTGAAGCAATTTCAAACTCAGAGGAAAGACCTTCTGGGCGAGCTTTCTTGACCTTAGGTTTAGATTCTTTTTTGGACTTTTTAGCAGCAGGAGTGGCCTTTTTAGGGACTGCCTTTGCTGCCTTTACGGCTTTTGCAGCCTTTGCAACTGGCTTTGCCTTCTTGACAACTTCATCTTTCGTTTCGACCTTATCGAGTAATCCCATTTCATCACTTCACTTATGCGTACATTTCTGAGATTTGCTTATACAATGCGAAATCTCCTGAATCAACAAATGCTGTTATCGAATCATCCGGCATATTGCCCAATTGTTCATCGATAATTTTGAAAAACTCCCCACGACGTTCATCCTCAATGGCTGCTGGATCAGCACCAACTTCTTTGAACAAATCAAAGCCATCAGACGCCATAAAGGATTCAATTGCTTCTTCCGGCAGTTCATCTCCAAGAAGATCATTAACGATTGTGAAGAATTGTGTAAAGAGTTCATCAGCATCCTCCATTTCGGTTTCGGGTTCTACATCCGCTTCAGCTACAGATACCTGCTTTGGTTTAGGAGCCGAAACAATGCCCTTGAGTTCTTTTCTTTCACGCATTAATGTTTCAAGTTGTGGTACAAGATTTTTGAGAGCGGCTTTATCTTGAGATGCTTTTGCTGCTTCGTACTGTGGTTTCAAAGTTCGGAGTTCTGCTTCCACTGCTTCAAGTCGGTCCGGTTCTTCTACATCGAGTAGCTCTACAACGGGTTCTGAACGAATTTCGTTTAGAGCATCTTCACGTTCTTTTTTCCTTAAGACGATGATGTCTCTATCTAATGAGTGTCCAAAACGATCGGAGTATCGGTCAAGGAGAGAACCAGCCTCGCCCGAACCGAGTCTATCAATAGCACCATAAATTTGAGGAAGTGGCTTAGCAGATCGCTTAGCCCACAAGTCTCCATATTCGTTTGCTTCTTTTGCAGCTGGTGCCTGAGGCAATGGCGCAGGAACAGGAAGGGTTACCGGAGTAGTTACAGAAGGTGCGACTGGTAGTGGTTGAGCGACTGGCAAAGGAGCCGGTGGTAACTCTACAGGTGCAGGTTGTAATGGAGGTAATGGCATGGTTGGCAACGGTAGTTCACCGGCTAGAGGAGGCAACGGCATTCCAGGCATTGGAGGCAACGGTGTGGCGGGAACATTTTGTGATTTGTTCTTTTTCTTCCGGCGCATCGGCTCACCTCTAAATGTCTTGGAGATGATGCTGCCCTTGAACCTTCCCACAAATTGGATAGGGGAATTCGCTGATTTGAACAAGAGTTTCAAACAAGGGAGCCCCAACCTTTGAGGCACAAAAATGTTGCAGAAGATTCAGAGACATCGATGACATCTCCCTGTTTTACTTCGTGGGTATTATCTCCAAACCGGACAATTGCATCCTCGACAGTAATTTCCACTTTGAGATTTTTATCCATTCCAAAAACAAATGCTTCATTCAAGGCATCGAAAGGGTTTGAACGATCTGGATCAAGACGTTCTAATTCAAATTCAGTGACGCGCATACCCGTTTTTCCATGAAGGGATGTTGGCCATCGAATTTGTCTGCGGACATCAATGGTTACCACTTCATCAGTTTCACCAGCAGCCCCTAGAACGATTGATGCATCAGACTTAACCAAATCAAGAAATAAACCTTGCAACTTACCAAGGGCTCCAAATTTACCATCAAGCACACGTTGTAAACGGTCTTCATGTACAAACAGGTCTGCTAATTTTTGAATGGAAGCGATTCCACGACCGGGTTTACCTTCTCTACGTAATTGCTCTTTTAGTTCGAGATGCAATGTCTTGAGCGTGCTCTTTGAATCTTCAGCATCTGTTGCGATATTTGTTAACTTCTCAATTAGACTAGGTATCTGACCACGGATTCTTTTCGACCAACCTTTGGAATTCACATCATTGTATTGAGCGAGGCCACCGGATACATCAACGCCTTCACCACGAATATGAGATACAAGTTCTCTTCTCGCCTCTGAATCCAAATGAAAGAGCGATGGGTCTCGATAATGGAGGTGAAACCCTCTATGTCCTGAAAAGGTGACTTGTAAAAATTCCCTTTTGAAACCAAATTCAGGTTCTAAAAAATCGTTCCACAGCCCGTGTGCTTGGTCACGAATTACATCGAGCATTCCGGGGAAATCTCTGTCTGTAACACCAGGCAAGTGATCTCCATCCAAATCAAAAATTAAATCAGCACCTTGCCATTCCTTGGCATCCATTTTCATTTCATATGGTTTATTCCAGTATGCAGTTGAATAGAAACAGGAGTGCATGGCTCTCTCAGAGAGGAATTGGCGAAGATCATTTTCTCCTCTGAATGCCCTATGCCTTAGAGGCGGGGACCCTCCAAAGGGGATGAACATCCATTCTCGCATGGACATACGGGGAGGTCGCCAGAATTTGGATGTTTGATAATAGCGCCCAAAACGATGCGCAAAACGTGCCCATCCCTGTGATGCCATAATTACACTAACAGGTGACAGTTATTGAACGAAACCCAATTTATTTTTTGATGTAGAATTTCTGTTCAGTAGTGCTCACTTCTGTGACTGAATCAGCACCAGTTTTTTCGACGTAGTGTTCCCAACAATAGTAGTGCTCATTATGAACCATTGAAGAGCCGAAAGTCAATCGTATTCCACATGAGTGGCAACGT
>CALBJF010000194.1 GCA_937892665.1 uncultured euryarchaeote
ATCACAACAAAGGCAGATGGTGACTCGTAAGGGGTCGCCTCAACCGTTTGATTCGCTGGCATGAGTGAAGCATTAACAGTCTCTCCAACTCGAATATCCATCGTTTGCTGTCCAACATAAGCTCCGGTTTCGAGGTCATAGTAGCGGATAGTCAGGGGTTGATCTAAGCCAGCTTGTGCCAATGGATCGGTCTTTACTGTTAATGTAACGATTGAAAGATGTGCACCAGATGATAAAGGATAATCCTCCAAGTCGCTGGCTAGGTCCACTATCGTGTTGTTTGGACTAGCCGTTGTAAGGCTCGCTTCCCAACTAACAGGTAAATTTTGAACTATTTCTAAACGATAGGATGAACGATCATTACCAGTATTTCCAAATGTGAACATGAAATCAGTATCGACGCCAACGTTGGCTGGAAGTGGACCAGTTTCTGTAATCTCTGCATCGATGACCTTTGGAATAACAATCGAGAGTTCTTGAGTGATGGCAGATGCGTATACTGCGTTAGCAACATGCACGCCGCCTAACGTAGGAGTTGTTGTAACTGGAATTTTGATGATTCCTGCAAGAGGAACTTGTCCTGTTTGACTCTGAACACCGAGTGAAGCTGCGAAACTATCTCCCAAAGAGAGGCCTAAGGATTCTTCTGGAGTCAACGTTGCATTCCATCGATCAACTTCGTTAAATCCACCTGATGATGCGGCTTCGAAGGAGATATTCCCCACACTAAGAGCAACATCAACGGTTTCGGTGATGTCAGAAGCAAGATTGTGACGTACCTGTACGTTAAGAGCAAAAATCTCATCAATTCCTGTAGATTGGCCTGCATTGAGGACATCGCTTTCGCTTAATGTAATGCTATCCACTGGCAACCCAGGGTCAATTGTGATGACTGGTCGCACTTCGATTTGACCGGTATCAGATGTAGGAATACTCCCTGTGACAGCTTCAGCAAAGATGTACGCACTCAGACTATCTCCAGCACGGTTGTACTCTGCAGGATCGAGAGGCATCTGGATAGGCGGGACTTCCAAGGTGATGAATCCAGTAACGATTTCTCCAACTTGTAATTCTCCTGTATTACTAATCGAAATGGTGTGATTCCAATTCAGAGCATTGACTGAGAGCCCTGAAACAAGATTGAACGAACTAGGGGCATTGCCTGTGTTTTCAACGGTGAAGGCCATGGTTGGTAGGGGATTGGTTTGCCCAGGTACAACCATCGTTGTCACATCCGTGATGTCGACTGTAGCCTGAAGAGATTCTCCCGCCATGATGCGAGTTGTTTCGGATAAGACATACCCGCTACCAGCAGATGTAATCGAGAACGAAACAATGTCCACTTGAGATAGAAGAGCGTTTGGTGGAACTGTTACTTGAACGCTCAGAGTCGTTGTCTCGCCTATACCAATAAACGAGGTGATTGAGGTATCAAGAGCAGTTGAAGCCCACCCTAGTGTGCTCGATACTGCAACAGTGAACGAGTCGATTGAACTGCCCGTATTTCGAATAACGTAATACAACGTAGTCGAATCACCCGGCGATGTTGTACGATCCGATGGGCCAACCATTTCGGCGCTGTAGTCGCTGAAAACAACATCGAATTCGTTGTAGGTTTGTGTCTGGGTCCAACCAGTGCCATTGAGGACTACTTGGACAGACATGTTCCAAAGACCGCTCAATGATGCGGCAGAGAAAGTACCCGTTAGAATCTCGCCCTCAGATGGATCATAGATTGAACCAGGTTGCAGGATTTGAATGGTGGACCATACGCTAACTGTTGAAGGCGTTGCAGAGGCGTTTGTAAGAACAAATTGCATTACCGCACTGGTGGCCATCACACCATCGTTTCGGATGGTTGTATCGAAGGAGTGGCTTTGACGATTTAGAACGACATTATCGTTTCCAGGAGCGATTGTTGGTAATGTATCACCTATTACATTTGCTTCATGGAGCGTTTCGACGTCGAAGTCCCTTCGATATTCGTTGTTTGCCGGGTTTCCGTCATTTGCACTCGATACTCTTGCGAAAAGAGTTTGAGAAGGCCCTGTCGTAGCAGTCCATGAGAGCAAATAGGTCGTACTGGCAGACCCGCCTGGGATGGAACCAAGATCGACCGTCCCGACCGTGCTCTCGGCAGCGCTCGGAGATCCTTTGTGTACAAGTGAAAGGAATGCATTACCAGCAGTCGTGCCGACGTTCGATACATCAATTCGGACGGTGTGGACGTCAGGAGCAAGTATTAACGATGCGTTGATGACTGAACCTGCGCCGTCGAATTTCATAGCAGTGACTTGGAAATCTGGACCTGCACGTCCAGATGTTTCAGCAGCATCAGCAAACGGCAAGGCCACTTGAATCAGGAATAACGTAACCAGTAAGACTGGGATTCCTTTCTGCTTAAGCATTCGATGTGCCTCCTGCTTTCTCGAATCGTTGGATGGTAACGGACTTACCTTGAGATTTCCAGATCTCGAGTAATTGAGCCAGTAAGCGGTCATGTTCATCATCAGAGATGCCTAATCGTCTGCGCTCTTCCCAGAGAAGTAATTGTTCAGTGCGAGTTAGGAGAGCGTCACGGAGGTA
>CALBJF010000195.1 GCA_937892665.1 uncultured euryarchaeote
GATTGCTTTCCCCTCACACTTGGTGGAGAGCATGGGATTCTTCCTCCTCTCATGGAAGCAGTTCGGAATCACCCCCTGGTTCACAATGATTTGTCAAATCTAACACTCGTCCAAATCGATGCCCACGGTGATCTGCGATCTGAACTTGACGACGAACCGTATTCACATGCTTGTGCAGCAGCACGAGCACTTGATGCAGGAGTAGGCCGATTACTGCAAGTTGGAATCCGTGCTTTCAGCAAAGAAGAGCATGAACGCATGCTCTCCGATAACCGTGTAACGACCTTCTTTGCTCAAGAGACCCAATCCCCATACCAAGGCGCATCACACTGGCAGGCTTGGCTCGATATCTTAGATAAAATCGAAGGACCAGTTCATTTGACCCTTGACATCGATGGATTGGACGGAGCACTCGTCCCTGCTACAGGGACTCCTGTGCCAGGCGGACTAACATTTTGGCAAGTCCAACAAACGATTGAAACTCTTTTCGATGCCTCAAAAGCAGTTGTCGTCAGTGCCGATGTCAATGAAATCGTTCCACAAAAAGATACCCCACTAACCCAATTTACAGCAGCTATGCTCGCAACAAAGATTGTTGCAAGTCATACAAAGGCTCGCAAGGAAGGGCGATGGAATCCTTTACAGGAAACAAAAGGGACTCACCGTCCAACCACAACACCAACGATTTTCAGAAAATCGGGAGAGGAGTGAACTCTATGTCAACAAACGCTCATGGCCAACACATTTTCCTTGACTACAATGGATTCTTTCCAGCAGATCATCAAGATGGAAACTGGGTTCTTAACATTCTACAAGATGTCGTTGCTCGAAGTACTGCAAAAGAAGTCCATGCACATGTTGAATTATTCGATGGCATCACTTCTCCACCCGGCTTTGCAGCGGTCGTTCTCTTAGACGAAAGCCACCTCACTGCTCATTGTTACAGCGAACTTGGATGGCTTGCAATCGATGCGTTTACATGCGGAGGAACTGATCCTGGTGAAATGGTTGCAGATTTGAAAACAGTACTTGAGTTGAAGATGCCAACTCTTGTTCTCATGCAAGAACAGAAGGTCAACCGTTTCCTTCACTCGGAGGATTGAGAATGTCAATGTCCGACTTCATCGAACGCTATTTTCAGCATTTTAATGCAGGTCAATTGAAGCGAATGGCTGTTTCTCTGAAGCAACATCTTGACGATGGTGGAAAACTGTTCATAACACTTGCAGGAGCAATGAGTACCGCAGGTATTGGGCAGGTGTTAGCTCCAATGATTCGAAAAGGATACGTTGCAGGTATTTCCTGTACCGGTGCAAACTTAGAAGAGGATGTTTTCAGAATGGTGGCATTACCTCATTACGAACAAATCGAAGACTGGAGAACTCTTTCAGTTGAAGATGAAAAAGCTCTGCTCGACAAAAAAATGAATCGAGTTACAGATGTATGTATTCCAGAAGATGTTGCAATTCGTGCTATCGAATCGCATTTGATGAAGCGATGGTCAAGTGCTTCCACACATCAAGAACGTCACTTACCCCATGCCTATTTTTACGACATGTTGCGCTCTTCTGATCTGGATGAATCAATCGAAGGTGACAAAAATTCTTCTTGGCTTTTAGCGGCTGCAGAAGCAGATTTGCCACTCTTTGTACCGGGTTGGGAAGATTCAACCACCGGGAACATCTTCGCAGCACGTTGTCTCGAAGGAACAATCTCTTCCGATTGTGTGCTTTCTGGTATCCATTACATGATGGAACTAGCCCCATGGTATGAGCATCAAAAGACCTCCCTAGCTTTCCTCCAAATTGGTGGAGGTATTGCGGGAGATTTCCCAATATGCGTTGTTCCACTTCTCAATCAAGATATGGAAAAAGATGCACCTCTTTGGTCTTGGTTCGGACAAATCAGCGAATCTACGCCGTCTTATGGAGGCTATTCAGGCGCTCCCCCAAGTGAAAAAATCACGTGGGGTAAAATCGATGTTGATACGCCTACATTCGTTGTAGAAAGCGATGCAACCATCGTCGTACCGCTTCTCTTTGCATACCTTCTTGACCTTTGATTTAGAGAAGCAGAAGAGCAACACCCTTAGAGAGGAGTGGCCTCATGGTTGATACATGGGATTGATTCGTGCAACAGCCATCACTCTTCTCCTCCTCCTTACTCCGCTTACCTATCTCGCATCAGCGGAAGATACACCCAGCGTTTCAATCACCACTGATTGGACAAGCACCTCTTCTCTTTCCAACGAGCATGCATATGTTTTGACATTTGGTGATTCATCTTCGCATGATTACGATGTATCCGTCTCTCACCTGCGCGCAGGCATCGATTTAGCACCATCAGTTCAAACAACATTTCTCGATCAAACCTCGACATTAACTGCTCGAATTGTCCTTGATACAGTTGTAGCATGGAACGATTCAATCACTGTTTCAGTGACCATTAATGGGCACAATGGCGTTGACCTTTCGACTACTGTAAACGAACAACGAACCTTTGTTGTCGGTTCATGGAATCAACCAATGGCAGATCACGAAGTAACAACGACTTCAGCCTGGTCGTTGGAACAAAATTATGAGACTGAAGAAGGAAATCAAACATTCGTTTTATTGTTTGAAGGCAATGGCTGGCAACAACGAATTAACGAGGTACTTCAGTCTTATGAGCTTGGAAATGGAACTCTCCAAACAACCGAAATAACCGATAATTCGACAACGGTATTAGATTTGAATTTCGAATCTTTTTGGAAAAATGAAACAGTGGTTTCAGGGGCGTTAACCTCCCAAGTGATCGAAGCTCGAGGAAGCGGCGGTATTCTCCTACAAACAAACGATGATGGTGTAATTTCCAGAATTAATGCAACGGTGGTTGATGCTCTCCTTAATCGCTCAAATCTCGATAACATTGTGTCTGAACGGCTTCGGCTCGAAGCCTTTGGAACCTTGATGGTTGAAGGCGAAGGTGAAGATGGAATTTTGGATGTGGATGGCGACATCAGTCTCTTATTGCTTGAAACAAACGATATCGACGGCGTACGTGTGTTACAACACACTCAAATCGAAGCAACAGCAAACTTTGTTGTCGTAGATGAAGGAACTCGATTAAATCTTGACCTCAATCAATTCGAGACAGTTGAGCGATGGGAAAACGGAGTACGCGTTGAGCATCTTGAGCATCTTCGCGGAGACGGAACATTTGGATTCGAGGATGAGGATGAAAATGCAACAATGATCGTAAATGGTTCAGTATACAATTTCAATACAAAAGTGGTTGATGGTATCACATACATCGATGATTTGCATGTCGATGGAACACTTTCAGGCGATGTCCAAGGAACATTTGGAGTAGTCCAGTCGATTGAACAAACAGGCACGCAAATGAACCACACAATGGTTCTTCATGATGTCAACGTCATTCACAACGAAGCATGGTTTAACGTCACAGGAGTGGGTGGAAGCAACTTCTTTGGTGGATCTGGAGCAGGGGCTTATTACAACGATTCCTACATCTATCAGGCAACGCACTCAGACTGGGAAAACCGAACTGTTCGTCTTGTTTGGACTGAGACAGGCCCTGATCCATCGAATGGAGATGAACGTCCTGAGCGAAGTCCAATCGAAACAGATGCAACTCCTCCAGAAGCAGAGAATGCCCTAGGCAATATTTCAGTTGGACGAGAAGCGGGCTTAGCTCCGATTCCTGTTCACACAGGCGATGTTGTTCGTTTACTCGAACAAGATGGAATCGTTCTTACGATTACTGCAGGTAATGAAGCGATTGAACCTAGAGATGCAAAGAATCTCAGTGTCATCCAATGGACTGGCACATACAGCGACGGTGTATCGGGAACTGCTTCGGGTTCAATTGTCCGTCAAGGTCCTCTTTCAGGCCTTCTCGCTAGCACTTCACGGTCTTTTGAAATCGCCTTTGGTGAAGATGATGAAATCGCTTTCCTCAACGAATCTCAAGCGGTTGATGTTATCCTTT
>CALBJF010000196.1 GCA_937892665.1 uncultured euryarchaeote
TCTTTGGGCTACTTGCACTTCCATTTGCGATATTATCTGGCTTGGGTGCGGCTCCAGCAGGAGCCCATTCATCTCCGCTTTTGGCAAACAAGATGTTGCTATCAACCGCTGGTGGAGGCCTTGCTCTGGGGGTACTCTTCACGCGATGGAAATCACATCAACCAATGAAGAAGGCTGAGTCCTACATCCATAATGCACTCGGAGCATCATCAACGGGGTGTATGCTCCTAACTGCTTCATTAGGTGGTACGTATAGCCGAGGAGATTCCTTAACAGAATTTATTCCATGGATTAAGACGACTACTCCACTTCTTCCTTCGTGGATGAGCATTCTCGTGATGCTCATTGTGATTGTAGCGCTCGTACTTCGAAGAACTTCAACCGTAAAGCATGGATGAAGGAGATGGGCTCTCAGCAGGCGTGGCCGCATTAAGAAGAGCCTTCAACTGCTCTTCAAGCAATTTTGCTTCTTCAAGAAGTGGTCCATCATCCAGATTAATTGTAGGGAGGATGGAGTTGAGTTTCTTGACTAATGTAGCAGCTGCTCTCGCATCAGGGAATCGAGGGTCTGCTTCGACCATGATGCTCATGACATCGATTGAACGGCGTCGTGCTTCGCTGAGTAGGGCTCCATTAACACCACGAATGACTCCGTTTGTTAACATTGGAACGCCAAGGTCGCCGAGCATAGATATTACATTGTCAGTAGCTCCTATTCCAACAAGGTCAGTTTCTGATGTGTCTTCATATTCGATGGTTGGTTCTTCGATACCGTTGTTTCCAGACAAACCTTCTTTCGAGAATGCATCAACAAGAATACCCATTCTAATTTTGGAACCCTTTGACCAATCATACAACGCCCATACAATGTCATGAACCAATGGGCTTGGAATAACCAACTCACTCATGATAAGAATAATTTTGTCACAGCCATCAATACTGCATTCAGGTTTACCGGCATAAGCTCGAATAATTGGCATTGGTTTTCCGTCTGTTACTAGAGTCAGAGGAGGTAGGCGTGGATCGACGACACCCCCGACAAATTCCAAATCTAAATTGTCAATAAGGAAGTGCCCTACGACACTTGAAACCATTCCTACGCTCGGGAAACAGGTAATGACTAATGCTTCTTCAGTAATTACATCAGATCGAATCTTGACCATTGTTCCTTCCATGTCTTAAGGTCGAGCCGGAGGCATTCAACACTTTCGGCTACAAGCGTAGGTTTGATGTCCCCCAATGCTTACCGATGAGCATGGTCGAAGAACGACAGCACAGACTCTCGCCTTCTGCATGGAATCGTTACGAGACATGTCCGCGTATGTATTGGCTCAGCCGACAGGGGCTACCGCGTAAAGCTGGAATGGCCGCATCACTTGGTACAGCGGTTCACGCCTCTATCGAAGATCTTCTTCAAATCAATCTCGATGGAAGGGAATTATCGGAATCAAATTGGTTACCAAACACAGCAGATGAGATTCTTCAGAAGCGCTGGGAAGAAGAGAAACAAATTTTCCATGAAACACCACGTCATCCAAACTGGAAGGAAGACAAGTACAAAGAAGCTAGAAAACAGCAGACTGGTGCTGTCAATATGCTGTTAGATCATGTTGGAATCGCAGGGCTTTCATTCGAAAGAATTACGGTCGCATTGTGGAAAAAAATCCAATCACTTGTTATTGCAGTTGAAGGAGAATTGGTAACAAAAGATGGACATCTGATGGGCCGCTTAGATTTACTTCTTGCAGAGATCGATAAAGAAGGCAAACTTG
>CALBJF010000197.1 GCA_937892665.1 uncultured euryarchaeote
GTTGAGATTCCTTCCGCCTCAAGCATCTTGCACATTCCTTCTGTACCGACGCAATACGTTTTCGTTATGTTATTCTTATGCAACCATGCGAGACAATCATGGGTTGATAAAAGAACATCACCAGAGGTTGCAGGAATTCCCATTCCTTCCAGTTTTTTGACGTATTGAGTAACGCTTCTGGAAGAATTATTCGAGAGAAAGAAACGCTGAACGCCTTGTTCATCACAACGATTTAGAAATTCAAGAGCTCCTGGAATGAGGTTCCCTCCAAGATATATTGTTCCATCGAGGTCTAGAAAGACAGCCTTAATGCCGTCAAGAGAGGCTCCCATATTATGCTCTTAGAACATCAAGGTCTTGAACATGAACCATGGTGAGTGAAGATTTTCCTGTGCTTCTTTACTTGCAATCATCTCCGTCATTATTTCCTGAAGTGCCGGTTTCTTTCCAGCCTTTCCAACAAACCAATTGAGCAACCAAGAGCGCCGAGACAAAGATTGCATACGATAACTGTTGGTTAACTCCTTCCCGAGAACATCCCAAACTTCCATTTGGTAATCCATTGGAGATTTTCCTTCGAGGATATGACGGGCTGCAATTTCTCCTGTAACCAGTGCGTTTCCAACTCCTTCTCCGGAAAAAGGATCGATAAGACTTGCAGCATCTCCAACGAGCCATGCCCCATTCATTGCCATCCTTCTTGGTTGAAGTTTCTGTTTTTTACGAGGTGAACCGAAAGGAAGTTGCCAGCCCTTGGCTGTCCCTTCAACGATTGTTGCATTTGCAAATCGTTCTTTGAATTGAGGATGATTCAAGATAATATCTCGTTGCAATGCCTTGAGTTTTTTCGATTGCTTGTCCATTAGATGCATAACCATGCCACATCCAACATTCACTCTCCCATCACCAAGTGGAAAAATCCAGAAATATCCAGGTATAATATCGTCTACAAAGTGGATTTCTATGTCGCCAATGTTCCCTTCGCATCCTTTGACACCATCCCAGTATTCACGATAACCTCCGCAGTAATGCTTTCTATCAACCATCACTTCACTGTAAGTGTCGACAACCAATGCTGTTGCAACTGGACACCGGTAGCCTGCGGCACCGACTACAGCCGGGGCGTGGAATTCGAAAATGTCGCCTTTTCTCCCTCCAATTCGAAGACGAACACCAGAAGCAAATCGCTCATCCTTCGATCCGTCACCCGGGTCATTTCCATCATTGTACAGAACATCAGTGACATCAGCCCCTTGGATTACAGAGCCTCCATTCTCTCGAACAAGATGTTGAACTCTTTCGAATAAAAGGTGATCGAATTGTTCTCTTGGGAGTGAATATCCAGCCTCTAGTCGGGCGACGTCTTCTTCTGGAAGGGCAACTCGAACCTCTTTTCCATTTGGACTTGAGAAGAGAATTCCATTTACTCGGAAATGGGGGGTCTGTTCGAGCGTTTCTTTGACCCCGAGCGCCTTAACATGGGAGAGGGATTTTCCGCCAACGGCATCACCACAGACTTTGTCTCGCGGCCAGATGCCTTTCTCAATCAAGAGAACACGCTTTCCTGCCATGGCTAGATATCCGGCAGCTGAAGAACCACCGGGACCGCCTCCAACAATAATTGCATCAAATGAGGCGCCAGAATCAGGAACTTTTCCTGTATCAATTGGCTGAGTCCATGACGTCATGGTTCGTGGACTTCACGGTGCTCTTTGAGCCTTCTTATTACACCATCATCACTATGCGCTTTGGGTGAACAACTCGCTTCATGCAGGCCGTGACGCGACGTAAAGCGGTATGGGGCTTGTTGGTTGTAACCATTGTTTGGGGGGCGACCTTCATATGGATGAAACAAGCCATGAATGCAGTCCAAACTGAAATTGAGTTGTATGGTCAAACAGCAGTCGTATCGGTCCTTGTCGGAGGTCGTTTTCTCATTGCAGCAATTGCACTCTTTATCGGATCTTCAAAGGCAAGAGCAGCTCTTAGAGAAAGAGAATTGTGGGGCGGCGGAACGATTCTGGGCCTCATTCTTCTTGTAGGATTCACAACTCAAATGGTCGGAATCGATACAATTTCTCCATCGACATCAGCGTTTTTAACCTCTCTTTATGTTGTCTTTACAGCAATGATTTCCACCAAAATGACCGGCCAACCCGTAACTCGAATGATGATTGTAGGCGTTCTTTTAGCAACATTTGGGGCAGGCTTCATCGAAGGCCCCCCACATCTGTCATGGGGGAAGGGAGAAATTTTGACAGTCATCTGTGCGTTCTTTTTCGCACTCCACATCATTTTCACCCAGTCCATTACACAACGAATGGATCCTCTCGGCGTTACAATCACCTCTTTCGTAATCGTGAGTATTGGAAGTTTCGCAATCTCTGTATTCATGGGTGGGATGGACACCTTCAAACTCTGGGAATTAACAATTCAACAGGACGTCCTTCTCCCTTTGCTCTGTTTGGGATTACTTGGTTCGCTGTTCGCTCTTTTGTTGCTTAATTTGTTGCAACGGTATCTCCATCCTGTACAAGCCGCCATTATTTATGGTCTCGAACCTGTTTGGGCGACAATGTTTGCACTTGGTCTTGGCCTATCGGATTGGTCTGGGTGGATTGCTATCGGAGGGTCTGCTCTGTTACTGGGTAATGTTCTCGTGGAATTGCGACAATCGACCCATACAGAGGAAGAATAAACAATCAAAATCTTCCACATCGTTGAAGGGCTAGAAGGAACTCCGTTAGTTTGGGCTGAAACATGGACGACAACCAACATCATCAAGACGGAACAAAAAACGTGCACGCAGGGACAAATCACGTCGGCGAATCCGTCAATACTCCAATCTTTCTTTCTTCAACCTATAAGTTGACAGAAGAACGCTATGCAGGGTGGGCTGCAGGAGCTCAACACACGCTCCTTTACTCTCGCCTATCGTCAGTGAATTCTGATGCAGTTGCTCAGAAAATATGCGCAATGGAAGGTGGAGAGGATGCAGAAACCTTTGCAAGCGGCATGGCCGCAATATCGTCTACATTGATGATGTTGTTGAGCCAAGGCGATCACATGGTTGCATCTGCGGATGTTTACGGCGGTACCTATGGATTAATCACAGCAGAACTCCCTCGCTTTGGTATTGAAACAACCATGGCTGACATGACCGATCCCTCATCATACGAGGCGGCAATCCAGCCAAACACAAAGATTCTCTACATCGAGACAATTACGAATCCAAATCTAAAAGTCTGTGATATTCCGGCAATGGTTGAACTTGGAAAGCGACACAATTTGATCGTCATTATCGACAATACATTCGCTTCACCTTGGGCTTGTAAGCCACTTTCAATGGGTGTAGACCTCGTTATACATTCAACCACAAAATACCTCGGAGGGCACTCCGATTTAATCGGTGGTGCTGTTGTTGGTTCTAAGGAACTTATTTCGAAAATCTTCATGGGAAGAGTTCACTTTGGAGGTTCCCCAGACCCGCACAATTGCTACCTTCTGGAACGCGGAATGCGTACGCTCCACGCCCGTATGCCATTGCTAACATCGAATGCTGCTACGCTTGCACAACGACTTGATACCCATCCAAAGGTAGTCCGCGTTCAACACGTTTCACTTCCATCACATACAGAGTATGAAGTCGCTCAAAGAGTTGTACCAAAGGGCTGTGGAATGCTTGGGATTGTAGTCGCTGGAGGCGATGAAGGCGCTATGGATTTTATGGCAAAACTGAAACTCTTCTACGAAGCAACTTCTCTTGGAGGCGTCGAGTCTTTAATCGAAGTTCCAGCAACATCAAGTCACATGGCCGTCCCTGTTGACGTTCGAATTGCTGCAGGAATCGAACCAGGCTACGTACGTATTAGCGTTGGAATCGAAGATGTTGAAGATCTTTGGAACGATTTGAACCAAGCACTTTCACAGTGATGGCAAAGGGTCTTGTTGCCCGGTTGCAGTATGTAAATTATTCAAAGCCTCGATAAATTCTGTTCTGTCAGCATCTTCAGATTCGAGTAGATTCTTTCCGGCTTTTAGTAAAACCTTTGTTGCCTCCATCCAAGCCCCACCGCGATCTCTGGCAAGTGATTCAAAGTGCCAATCTTGTCCACTCGCGCGGCCTGCAGCACACAACCACGACCAACCAGCAGCAGACTCATCGATTCCATCATGTCGTGATGTTGCGATACGCTCTGCAATACCAGGACCTTCCAATAGTCCTGTCAATATCAAGCCATGAATAGAGCCTGTTGGCCCGGAGATCTGTTCTTTGGAGAAAGGGAACTTTGCTTTCTTCTGAGCCTTCTCCCGTGCAGTTCCCAGGCTCTTAAGGAACGTTTTGAGCGGCTTTGGTTTTTTCAGTTGTTCCTTCCAAATGATTTCAGCCTCATTACCATTAATGCCGATGTGTTCGAGACCAGCCATTCCATTATCTTCCCACAAAGCATTCACTGCGTCGCTAAGGCTTGCGCCCTCCATCACCTCAATGATGCTGCCTTCGCGTTCACGAAGTCCACCACGGGGATCAATTCGAATGCCTTCAGTTGCCTCCTGCATAGCATGAAGAAAAACGCCAGCAGCCAATGTCTTTTCATCATCAGCGCCAGCCATACCTGACAAAGCAGTAAGGATTTCTTCGATTGAAGAGCCTTCACACCATGACGAACCAAGAAGTAACCCAGATTCCAATGAATCGAGTACGGCGCGTTGACAAGCCAAACTCAAACTTCCTTCAGGCACAGTAAGCCCGTGCCATCCAGCAACAAGTTTGCCCATTCCCTCAAGGGCACTTTCTGGAAGGGCATGTTCCGCATTCCATCCCAGTGGAATCCACATAGCATCAATCTCGACAACTGACATCAACAGAGGGGGGAGCATTGACAGGGCAAGGTGATGAACAAAAGCACTCTCTTTCTCACCTGTTGCGCGTAGGGATTGAAGGTCAATTCCAACAATTGGCCCATGTCTGAATGTAAGGCGAACCCAACCTTCGTTGGACGGAACGCTGTTCAACACATCAGTTGGATCAATATCTCCTGCTACAAACACATCAGTCCCATCGATCTGTTCGTGTTTAAAGTTAAACCGAGAACGCTCCAAGACATCTTCTAGCCATCCAGAAGGAGGTGTAGGATTGGGTCCTGTGCAAACAAATCCACCTTCCCAAGAGAAGAAGTACATCCCCTTTCGAGCATGATCTTCCCAAGGAAGAAGCCGTAATGTTAGGTTGTGATGGTTTTGCAATCCAGCGAGGTACCCTTGCTTACCGTCTCCTCTACGAATGAATGAACCAATTCCAAAATTGGGTGATTTGAAATTTCCAACAATTGTGATGTTAGAATCATGAGCAGCATGAAGGGAGCCTGCAAGCGCTTTGCCAACAGGATCGCCCCGCTTTGCAAGCATTCGCTTCGAGAGCCATGAAGTGTTGTTCTTATTGGCGACGATTTTCTTTAAATCTTTGAGAGTTTTTGAGACAGGGTCTTTACGCCCCCAACTCAATCGTCCTTTCCAAGTCATGGTTGGAAGACACGAATCAGGATCTTCGAGCAAGAGTCGTAATTGACGGCCAAGCCGCTTTGCAGTAGCATCATTTGCGTGCTTTGTTCCACGCATCCGCATGCGTTGCTTTTGACCAGGGAAGGTAACTTGCGCTGGTTTTGCCATTTTCTCCCCAACTCAACCCAACAAGGGGTCTCGCTTGAGGTCTTCCCTTCGCATATATCTCTATCATGTAGGAACGTAACGGCATTTTGTTAGCATGGCAACACTTACTGTCCTTGGAATTGCTCAAGATGGAGGAAGGCCGCAACCAGGTTGCCAGCGACCTTGCTGTCAAGACCTCTCACCAGCAGATTATCGCAGCCCAGTTTCACTCGGAGTTAAAACAGAAAACGGAACAACCATTCTCATCGAAGCAACGAGAGACCTTGGCAGACAACTCATCACATTTGGAGAGCCGAATATTGATCATTTATTCCTGACCCATGCGCATCTTGGCCATGTCGATGGTCTTGGCCTCTTTGGAAGGGAAACAATGAGTGCTCGAGGCATTCCTTTACACAGCAGCTCATCGATGCAGAACCTCATCAAATCAACACCAGCCTGGGCGCTACTGCTCGAACAAGGCGTCTTTGAATTGACAGAGATTGGGCACGTTGAAATTGATGATGTTGTCATCGAATCGATTCCCATTCCCCATCGAGCTGAACTTTCAGATATGCATGCCTTTGTCCTTCGGGGAAAAAAGCATTCAGTTTTGTTCTTGCCTGATCACGATTCATGGGAACAAACGCTTGCAGCTCATAATGTGCCCTCAATTCGGGAATGGTTGAAAGGGCTTGAAATCACTCATGCGTTTCTTGATGGAACATTCTGGTCAGGAGATGAACTTCAAGGCAGGGATATGTCTGTAGTTCCACATCCAACCATACAGGACTCGCTGTCAAGGTTAGGAGAGAGACAAAGCGGAGATCCTGAGATTCATTTCACCCATTTTAACCACACCAATCCTGTGTACCAGGAGGGCGGAAGCGAGTATCAAAAGATTATACAACTCGGTTGGAGCGTAAGCACAGAAGGTCAGAGAGTCAACTTGTAGTGGAGGTAATTATGAATGAGCTCAAAAATACGAGCTCTATCTTCCAATCAACAACTTCACTACCGTCATTATTTTCACAGAAGATTCCTCCGTCACTATTCGCAGTAACTCCAACTTCAAATGAATAATCCCCATATCCAATATTTCCCGGTGTTAACTCCTCTATAATTTGAGCCTCAGAGATGGCAATAGGGCCCATGCCGATAATGGATGTGTTTATCCACATTACACCATCTTCAATCGTTTCTTCTGTACCAGAGCGAGAGATGAGCTGTTCGCCGATTCCACCTTCTATTGAAACATCATCATCAATGGTTGAGGCTGTGAAATCACAAGGTTGCTCGTTATCTGAATGGGATGCTGTAAACAGGTATCCTACTGGAGGGGCGCTCATTTCTGCGTAATTTACCTCGACTTGAATCATACTTCCGCTAGCAATCTCATCACTTCCCGAAGCAATTTCTTCATAGGTATAATTTCCTTCTACAGAGTACATTCCAATTTCATCACTCAAACCATCATCTTCCATAGCCTCTGGAGCATAAGCCGCATAACTGGCTTCAGCAGCTACAGCGACGACGAGAAGCGCAA
>CALBJF010000198.1 GCA_937892665.1 uncultured euryarchaeote
CAAGCCTGTATCAAAACCAGGTATCGATTCTAATTTATCGATGGTTCCACCAGTGTGCGCCAGTCCCCTTCCAGCAAGCATCGGTACTGTCGCCCCACATGCTCGTAGTGCAGGTGCAAGAACAATGCTCATCTTATCACCAACTCCTCCGGTGGAATGTTTGTCCACAGCTGCTGGATTAGGTGGGAGCGATTCTCCACTTTCAAGCATTGATGTTGTCAAATGATATGTTTCTTCTGAATTGAGTCCATTGATCTGACATGCCATCAAAAAGGCTCCAATTTGTTCGATTGGGATCTCAGAAAGATGTTCAATAAACCAACTGATTTCTTCCTTTGATAGAATCTCTCCATCTCTTTTCTTTGCGAGTAAGGTGGGGATATGCATGATATCAACTCATTTCGATGCTAAGCCGATTTCCACAAGCCGTTGATGAAGATACTCTCCTGCTTTGATGGATTGATAGGAAACCACGCCTCCAGTTCGCTCAACAAATTCTTCACGCGGGGTCAGATCTATTTCGTTTCGTGGATGGACAAACATCGGCATAGAAAAGCGCCTTTGAGTCGAATCTCCTGGGTTGACAACTCTATGGGTTGTGGATTTGAATAAACCATTTGTCAGATTCTGAATCATATCTCCTGAATCAACGATAATTTGTTCATGATTTCCTTCAACATCAATCCATGTACCATCATTATCCATGACTTGTAATCCTGCAGCAGTTGCAGTCATTAGCAACGTAATCAGGTTGATGTCTTCATGGGCTGCGGAACGTACAGCTCCCTCGGGTGTAGACTCACTAAGAGGTGGATAGTGAATGATTCTCATGATGGTATTTCCATCTGTTGTCATTTCTGGTAGCCACGTTTCTTCATGGCCTAGGTAGGTGCTGCAGGCACTGAGAAGCATTGTTGATATCGCTTCCATTTGGTTGTAAAGAGAATCCACATTTTCCTCAAAATCAGGCAGATGATGACTCGGCCAAATATTCGCAGGATAGGTCAAGTCGGTTTCACTGCCTTGATTACCTCTTCCCGTTTGCCAGAATTCTTTCAAATCAGGAGCAGGGTTGTTCTTTGCGTGTTCGATTCCAAAAGCCGTGTAACCCCTTTGGTGTGAAATTTCTGGACGAAGATACGATCGCTTCGTCTCTTCGTTGAGGTCAAAGAAATACTCTGCTTGTCGGTATGTCTCCTCGATATGATCAAGGTCAATACCATGGTTGACTAAAGCAAAGAAACCGATGTCTGTGAGTGATTCTCCGACCGCCTTGATAAAAGCCATACGTCGTTCTTTATCGCCTGAGAGGAAGTCTTGTAAATCTGCTACAGGCAGTGGTCTTGACAAAGGTTTCACTCCTAGTTGTCTCGAATTTTCGAAAGCAATCGGAGCATCTCGAAATACAACCAGAGGACTGTTACGAGGATTCCGTAAGCACCCCACCATTCTTGCTGCTTAGGAGCACCCATTCGTACACCAGCCTCAATCATTCCAAAGTTGGAGATGAGCATGAGGGATGCAACGACAATGATAAACAAACTAATTCCTATGCCAATTGGTCCACTACTATGGAGGAAAGGGATAGAAACTCCCGGGATGAACATGAACATAATGCTGATCAGATAAATGAACATAATTGATCCTGTAAGGGAAAAGACGATTTTGTTGAATGTCGGTGTTGGGCGTATGATTCGCAATGAGTAAATTGACAACATAGCTCCAATAACTCCAAGAGTTGCTAAACCTGCTTGGATAGCAATTCCAGGATACATCAATTCAAAGACCAGAGTAAGAGGACCGATGAAGAAACCTTCCATAAATGCATAGATCATGACGGGTGTTTGGGGATTTGATGGGCGCGAGAACATCAGGTACAGAGCGATCCCTATTGTTCCGAACATACCAAAAAGCATC
>CALBJF010000199.1 GCA_937892665.1 uncultured euryarchaeote
CTTCAAGGAGTCGGCTATTGTCGAGCAGAGGATATGGTGAATTCAGGCGTTTCAGGACCAAACGTTCGGGCTGCTGGTGTAAACTACGACGTTCGTTGGGCTCATCCATACTCGGTCTATGACCAAGTCGACTGGGAGCCTGCTGTTGAGAAGCCTACTTCAGTCAAAGGTGCAGATTGCTACGACCGATATCGTGTTCGAATGGAAGAAATGGTCCAGTCTTGTAAGATGGTTCTTGATGCACTGGAGAAGATTCCAGGCGGCGCCGACACACACTACAGCCCAGGGGATGAGATGATTCTTACAAAAGCTCCAACCCGAGCTCCAGAAGGTGCAACTGGATTCAGTAATTACGAGTGCACTCGTGGTGCATCCCAGTTCTACATACAAGGTGGTGGCGATGGACGTGGGAAGAATCCTTACCGACTTTCCATCCGTTCTCCTATGTTCATTACAATTCCATATGTTGCAAAGACAATGATTGGCTACAAAGTTGCAGATATTCCTGCGATTATGGGAAGCTTTGACCCATGTATTGGAGAAACCGATCGTTGAGGTGATACTATGGATGACAAGTACGACCTCCGGAGTTTGTTCATTGGCGAGGACAGTCTCGTTCATGATTTGGTTACCTCTGGATTAGAAGGGACCCCTCTTGAAGAAAGTTCCTCGAACGTAGCGTTCGGCCTCGGTACGTTTGCAGTGGTCAACATTGTGTTCCTACTTCTCTTCTTCTCCCAATTCGCAATTCTATGGATTGAGAGAAAAGCCGTTGCTCGTATGAATGATCGTCGTGGTGCAACCACTGCACTTCGTTCCCTCTGGGTCGGAGAAAACGGTGTAACTGGCGGAGAATGGTGGAACATGCTTCCATTCGGCCTTGGACGTCCAGTCGGTGCTGTCAACAAATGGTTGAACAAGCGCTTTGGTAACCGTTCTGAAGAATTCGAAACAGTTGATCGTGTCAACAATCGTTCCTGGATGGGATTGAGTATTCTTCCTGGATTCTTCCAAAACGTTGCAGATGGAATGAAATTCCTCATCAAAGAACACATGGTTCCACGTCGTGCTGACAAACTTATTTTCGAGGTTTCACCGTTCCTCATCGTTTCAACGACCCTCATCATCCTCGGCATGATCCCACTTTCCAGTGGCATGTATGCTACAAATCCAGACCTCTCTATTCTCTACATCATCGCTATTTTTGGAATCGCTCCAATCGGTGTCTTCTTTGCTGGTTGGGCTTCAAACAACAAGTACACACTCATCGGTGGAATTCGTTCAGCAGCACAACTTACTGCATACGAGATTCCATTGCTGTTGTCATTACTCGCAGTTGCAATGTTGAGCGGTACGTTCAACATCATTGACAGCGTTCACTTCCAACACACTGCTGGTGCGTGGAATCTCTTCTTGATGCCACTGGGCGCAGCATTGTTCCTGATCACCATGATTGCAGAAGTTGAACGTGTCCCATTCGATATGCCGGAAGCGGAAGCTGAACTGGTTGAAGGATGGTGGACTGAATATGGCGGTATGCGATTTGGTATGCTGTTCATGGCAGAATACATCCGCACCTATGCCGCATGTTTCCTCTTCACTCACTTCTTCCTCGGCGGATGGCACCTTCCATTCCAAGGAACAATTGGTCAAATCCCATATTTGGGAGATGCCTATCTCTTGATTCCAGGTGCATTGGTTGTTCTGATCAAGGCATGGCTTGTCTTCCTCATCGTCTTCGTATGGGCTCGATTCTCTCTCGCACGTATTCGTACGGACCAAATCCTCGAATTCGGTTGGAGAATGCTTCTCCCACTTGCAGTCTTGCAAGTTGTTCTCGCAGCATTGTACCGGCTGTATCTCTTCGATCTTGAAGGAATGTCGGACACCGTTGCAGGTGGAACTGCTTGGGAAGCCTTTGGAATCCCATTCCTTATCCCAGCACTGACCACTATTCTGTGGTTGGCTATCTTCTTCCTATTGCTCAATGATACGGGCAAGAATGAACACGAAGAACGTATGTATCACGTTCAGACAGTGCAGCCCGCTGGTACCCATACTCCTGGGCAGGACTGAGGTGATTGAATATGCCAACACACCCCCAAGCAAAACCGAACTTCCGAAATCTCTTCTGGTATCCGTTTAAGATTACTCTCATCACAGCATTGAGAACGTTCCCTCTCATGGGTAAATTGTTCCCAAAGCGATTGGGTATGGGCTACCACAATACAACTCATCCAGAATTTTTGGATGAGGCGAGTGCACAACGTGCAAAGAGTCGTTCACAATACAATGACATCAGCAATCAAGAGTTTGCTCCTGACCGAGTTACATCAGATCTCTTCCCAACACTTTGGAAGCCTCAAACAGTTCAGTACCCGTACGAACGCTTAGAGGACATGGAGCCTTGGCTTTTCGTTCCTGGAAACTACAATGGCCGAATTGGTGTCATTTGGGAAACCTGTACTGCATGTAAGATGTGCGTTAACATCTGTCCAAACGATTGCCTTCACATGACGACAGAACTTCGTGTTGACGTTCTCGACAACGCAGAAGGCGAATACGATGGATATGGTGCTGAATTGGAAGTTGGTGGCTATGCTGCTAAGTTCCGTGAAGAAGTTGTCGAAGAATTGGAAACATTCGATCTCATCACCGCTCACGCTGCACCTCCTGCTGAATGGCGCTTTGGACAAGTCTTGGATTTGAGTGGTGGCACAGCAACTGTTCGCTGGAATGACTCTGGCCAAGAAGAAATGGTTGAACAAACTGAACTACGTACTGCTGACAATCAAATCGTATCTGGTCGTATTGACATTGGACGATGTATGTTCTGTGGTCTTTGCATGGAAGCCTGTGGTTTCACATCTTTCTTCATGACCAACGAATACGATGGTATGTCAGGATTCTCTCGACAAGATCTCTGGTTCGATGCAAGCAGAACTCGTGTTCTTCCTTCTGTTCATCAAGAAGCTGTTGACGGAGAACTTGCAAAGCGCGCAACAAAAGAGCGTGACAAGCGAGCAAAGGCTGCAGCAAAGGCTGCAAAGGCCGCAGAGGCCGCAAAGGCCGCAGAGGAAGGTGCCTGAGATGGATGTCGCCTCAGTAACCGAGACCGTGATTTTCTTCATTTTTGCGACGATCACCATTCTCGGGGCATTGGGGCTCATTTACGCACAACGCGTTGCCCACTCCATGCTCTCTCTGATTTTCTGTTTCATGGCAGTTTCTGGAATCTTCATCCTCATGGGTGCTGAATTCCTTGCAGCCATTCAGATTCTCGTCTATCTTGCGAGTGTAGGATTGGTGGTGCTGTTCGGTATTATGTTGACTCGTCGCCAAATTCAGGAGGAGGATTTCGAATGAGATTAATGTCAACACTAACTCGAGTTGGACTCATTCTTCTGGCTGGTGCAATGATTTCAGTTTTGGGAACTTCGACAGTCTGGGATACTGATTCCTCTAAGGAGATTACAACAAACGACCTCGCCAACGAAATGCTCGATGAGTGGGCGCTTCCTCTGTTAATTCTGGGCATTCTCATGGCAATGGCTATGATGGGTGCTGCTTACCTCGTTCGTGATGAACGTCGTGAAAACCTTGAGTGGGAACAGAGAGGTGAAGACGTATGATTGATCCAGCATGGGTAAGCGTACTTTCCGCTTTGTTGTTCACTATTGGACTATGGGGCGCTTTTACTCGTAAGAATGCCATTATCGTTTTGATGTGCCTTGAATTAATACTTAACGCAGCCAACCTGCAATTCGTTGCAGCGGCCATTCAGCATGGAGATGCTGCTGGATGGGTTTACGCCATCTTTGCAATCGCAATTGCAGCCTCTGAGGTTGCAATCGGTCTTGCAATCTTCCTTGCAATGTATGGTCAACACGAATCCATCTCTCTTGATGATGTCAACTTATTGAAACACTGAGGTGATCTTATGGCAACAACAGATATACCAGAAATCTCATCTTCCTTCACGGAATATGCCATCTTTATCGTTCTTTTACCGATGCTTGCATTCCCCGTCATCCTCTTCCTTGGACGTTTGTTCAATGGAAACGAGACTTGGGTGAAATCCGCTAAAGAAGGGGGGCTTATCGCTCTACCAATTATGGTTGCGAGTTTCATTCTTTCAGTGATTCTCATTGTCGAATTTATTGGAAGTGGAACAGGCTCTCATTACATCGGTGACTGGCTCAGTTTCGGCTGGATTGGAGCTGATGGAATGACCATCGAGGAGAAAGTCTTCGGTGTCGGAATTTACATCGACCACGTTACAGTGATGCTCCTCTTTGTAGCATCATTCCTCTGTATGCTCATCAATATCTTCAGTATTGGATACATGAATACAGATCCAGTAAACGACAACAGAAACCATCGATTCTATGCAGAATTCGTACTCTTCTGCTCAGGTATGCTCGGAATGGTTCTTGCAGACTCCTTCCTTTGGTTGTTCATCTTCTGGGAATTAATGGGTCTCTGTTCCTATCTTCTCATCGGATTCTATTACGAACGCCCAAGTGCAGCATATGCGGCCAAGAAGGCTTTCCTTACCACGCGTGTTGGTGACGTTTTCCTCGTCATTGGATTGGTTATGCTTTGGAATATGTTCGGTTCCCTCGACTACTCAGTTGTCTTCAACCACGATAACATCGCAGCAGTTGATCCAGGCGAATTACAAATGGCGCTTGGAATGATGTTCATTGGTGCAGTTGGTAAATCCGCTCAATTCCCACTCCACGTTTGGCTTCCAGATGCTATGGAAGGGCCAACACCAGTTTCTGCTCTTATTCACGCAGCAACAATGGTCAACGCAGGATTGTATCTCGTTGCCCGTATGTTCCCGTTCTTCGGAGCTCCTGCAATGGCCGGTGAACTGGTTGATCTCGCATTCATTATCGCAGCAATCGGAGGTATTACCGCAGTCATGGCTGCAGCAATCGCCTTTGTCCAAGATGACTTGAAGAAAGTACTCGCGTATTCTACGATGAGTCAACTCGCATACATCTTCACTGGACTTGGTGCAGCACTCTGGCTTGCAAACACGCCGGGTATGGAAACATATGCTATCATCGCCTTTGGAGCTGCCCTGTTCCATCTCTTCAACCACGCAATGGCAAAGGGAATGCTGTTTATGGCAAGCGGTTCAGTCATTCACGAAATGCATCATGCACATCACGACGTTCATCACCATGACGACCATGGAGACGACCATCATGACGATCACGAAGATGAGTTCGATGCTCAATCAATGTCCAACATGGGCGGTCTTGCATCCAAGATGCCAATTACTGCTACAGCAATGCTCGTAGGTTCTGCTTCTATCATGGGTCTACCATTGATTGGTGGATTCTGGTCGAAAGAAGGCATCATCGCAAACGCTTGGAGAGTTGCTCTCGAAGATCCACGATTCTTCCTACCTGCTTTCTGTGTTCTTCTTGGTGCAGCAATGACTGGTTTCTATATGTCGAGAATGTGGCTCAAGACCTTTGCAGGAAAACCAAAGACAGAGGTTGCAGAACACGTTCATGAACAAACACCATGGATTCCTATTCCTTTGGTAACATTGACGTTTGTTACACTCTCAAGCGTCATTCTTGCGGGAATGATGTTTACACATTGGTCAAGCGATAGCGGCTATGCATTCTTCAGTGAGAAAGGATTGATTGACGGTCTTCTCTACGAATTCGAACACGTCTTCCTCAACCACGATGCTTTCTACTTCGTTCTGACCTATGTTGCCATCTTCATCGGAGCTATCGTTGGACCTGGTCTTGCAATGGCTTTGTACGGTGGAGCACTCAAAGAAGGCGAGAAAGCCAAGGGATGGATGCAACCAATCATCAATCTCTCTGCTCGTGTTAATGAGAAGCGTGGTTTCGACAACAGCGCTTGGGCTGAATCAGGTCTTTCAGTTGCACTCAAAGAACGCCTTTACTTCGACAAGTGGTACGATACTGCAATGCTCAAAATCGTTGCTGGATTTGCCGTCCTCAGCGCAACCTTCGATCGCAAGGTCATCGATGGAACAATCAAGACCATCGAACGTTCATCACAGAAGATTTCACTCAGCGTTCGTAAACTTACAACAGGTTCTGCTCGTGATTACATCATGATGGCGGCATTAGGTGTCCTTGTCATCTATGCAATGTTGGAGGTGATGATTTGAAGATGGATTACCTCTCTCTCTTGGTCGTTCTGCCAATTATGGCAAGTATCTTCCTTCTGATTTTGACTTCTCGCCTTTCAGCAGAGTCACGAAGAAAGTTTGATTCCTCGATTCGAATGGCGAGTCTTGGAATTACGCTGGCAATGTTCGCCATTACGACTCTCATGTTCTTTGGTGAAATTGGCAACGTTGATTGGACCGGTATCGCCTTCAACAACTTTGAGTTTAGTGAATCGTATGTCTGGATTGAACCACTCGGAATCGAATGGAGTGTCGGTGTAGACGGTCTATCCTTCCCAATGGTTTGGCTTACAACACTTCTCTTACCAATTACGATCATCGCAACATGGAACGAAAAGGCAGGAGCAACCTACTTCCCACTTATCCTCATGATGGGTGGCGCGCTCATCGGTGTCTTTGTTGCACTCGACCTATTCATGTTCTACGTGTTCTGGGAACTGACACTGATTCCAATGTTCTTCCTTATTCTAAAGTGGGGCGGAAAGGACAGAAAGTATGCTG
>CALBJF010000200.1 GCA_937892665.1 uncultured euryarchaeote
CTAGGGCGACAATGGAGGCCTATCCTCTTCTCATACAAGAAGGAGAAATGGTGACTTTCGACGCCCGAGAATCAGATGCGGTTGAAGGCATCATCACAGAGTTTCGGTGGGATTTTGGTGACGGAGAAAAACGAGAGACTGTCTCAGGATTTACTTCACACACGTACAAGATGTTTGGGGCTTATACAGTGACGTTAACAGTAGAAAATGACCAAGGAGGAGTCGACGAAACCTCTGCGGTTGTTGTTGTAAACGGAGCGCCAGTTATCGACCTAAAATATCCTGAAAACCCAAGAGCAGGAGATTCAATCCTTCTCGATGCTTCAGCATCTGCTGACCCTGAAGGAAATAATCTACTCTTCTCCTGGGATCTTGACTGGGGTGTTGATTCAGATGGCGATGGAGATGGCCGTAATGACGTCGACTCTTCTGACAATCAAGTGCTACTTCCGACCAATAAAAGTGGGATATACGTTGGCTCTATAACAATCGATGATGGTCAAGAAGGAGTATTAACAGAGGTCTTTGAACTCAACGTATCGTCTCGACGGTTCAGTGTTGTATGGAAAGAAAAAGTAATCGAACAATCTTGGTCTGACTATCTTGCAGAAGGAGATGAATGGAGCCAAGAAATCACACCGGGCTCTACTGGTAGGATAATTTCATACGAAGCCATTCTTGAATTGGAGAACGACTTGATTCAACCCTATGATAACTTCACTCTTGTCGTTACTGTTCCTGAAGATAACTACAATGAGCAAGCGGATACAGAAGGCGGAAATATAACAGCTAACGAAAACGCAAAGGCAACACTTACTGAGGACAAACTCAACCCGCTAGGTGCCGAAGGAATCTATGATTCAGATAACATGGAAATGGTGATCCAAATGTTGCTTAATGAACCAGGTTCAGCATTTGGACAATCTCCGTGGGTGCTCATGGTGCAAGCCCTGCAATCAAATCCTGACTCTGCGATTGAAATCCTCCCAGATCCAGATCCTGGAAATGATTGGGTGTTGACCATAAGAATCACAATACAAGAACCAGTCATTACAGAAATCGCATTCGAGTAGTTTAAGACGAAAAGAGTTTGAAGGACTGTTGACAGGAAGGTGTGAGTGGCATGGTTGAATCTGTTGAAATCAGTCGAGTAAACATACGAGACACCTTGTCTTTGGACCTATCTGTTTGGATGCATCACCCTGACGACATGGACTTTAGGCCAGCAATGTCCTGTAAGGATAAGACACTCACAATTCATTCTCAAACCTCAGGAGAACCGCTTGCATCGGTTGATCTAGATGATGATCAAATGCAAGCACTAGAAGCATCACTTACCGCAGAACTGCGTGTTAAATTCCACGTTCACGGCATGCACGGCCGATTGGACAAGATTGCTCCGATTATAGCGGATGGTAAAGCAAAGAAACTCGCTACGGCCAATTGGAAAACCACCCAACCAGTTTCTTTTGAGTAGGGATTCCCCCCATTTCTTTCATAACCGTAAACGACGAAAGTCGGAATTATGTCTCCGAGACGATTAGGAAAAGGTTCCCAAAAGAAAGCACGATTTGACCGACTAAAAAATGAGATAATGCGATTTGTTACGGCAAACCCAGGATGCTCAGCCCAATCCATTGTTGCAAATCTATCTCACGATAGGGTGATGAGAAATCATGGCCTTACACCAAGGAAAGTTGGATTCTTTATTCCAAGGCATCTTGCTGACCGACTGACTTGGTGGCAAGATCATCGTGCAGGAAGACGAGTCTACGGGCGGCTTGACGAGAATGATGAGAATACTGCATAGCACCATTTATTTGGAGTGTAAGAACTAATAGTCCATTTGTGATGGTAAAATCATGTTCAGTCAATTGAACCTAAACAGACCTAAACGCTGGCATCAAGCCTTTTCAAGTCAATCCCTTTCTTATTATGAGCGTACGATTTTAGTTACCTTCTTTGCAGGCTTTACTGCTCTATGCGCTCAAGTAGCATTTGTTATTCCTGAATTGTCTCCAGTCCCCTTCACTCTTCAGACATTTGCAGTTCTTGCAACGGGCGTCTTCCTTAAGAGGAATGATGCCTTTCTTTCAGGCTCAGTTTACCTACTAGCCGGGGCCTTAGGAGCTCCCGTTTTTGCCGAGCAAGGTCACGTATTGTTTATCGATGGGGGGACTCTTATCGCATCAGGGGGCTATCTGCTAGCATTCCCATTCGCCTCTGCGGTGGTTGCGACTGGCCTTGACATTTCTCGAAATTCGGAAAACCCTCAGTATGCAATCCAGGCGCTATGTTGGATTACTGCAATGATTCCAGTCTATGTTGTTGGGACGCTATGGCTCGCTCATTCCTACGATGTCTCATTGAGTCAGGCATACGAATGGGGAGTTGAGCCATTCATTCTCTGGGATTTGTTCAAGATTGTGATGCTCGGACTTGTAACAACAATGATTTGGTCGTATTCGAAGGAATAGATACCGACGAACTCATGAGGCTTCACTTCTTGCTATGGGCATGAGCGAAGGGCAACAGGTTGCTGCATACTTCGATCTCGACGGGACTTTACTTAATGCTTCAAGCGAAAAAACGCTGACAGGAGTACTTGCAAAAAGACGGCCTTGGCGAATCCCCCATGCTACAGTTGCTTGGTCACTTGGGACCGTCTTCGGCCTTCTGACAGGCAAATCTCCATACGACGCTCTACGCAACAGAGGCCATCTCTCCCTTGCTTCTTGGTCAGTATTAGAGCAATATTCTAACGAAATAGCCCCTCAATTACTCGAGCCGAAAATATCCCAACAGGCATGGGAAAAAATCGCTTGGCACCGAGAACAAGGTCACCGTTTGGTCTTGGTCACTGCCACAGTCGCTCCCATGGCTGAAGCAATGGGTCGAATATTAGGCATGGATGAAGTATATGGCTGCGGACCAAGCAACCGTAATGGAATTCTTTCGGGTTCTGAACGAGGTTGGTCTGTTCCACGACGTAAAGGAAAAGTGCCTGTAGTCGAAATGGACGCCAGGGAAAACGGCCATGATCTCTCCAAATGCTATGGATATGGAAATACACTTGCTGACTCATGGTTTATGAGAATCTGTGGTCATGCGATAGCAGTTAACCCCGAATCCTCTTTGAGGTCATTTGCAAAAGAGAATAAATGGGAAATCGTTGAATGGCCTTAGTACCTTCATATAGTCTTGAAAATAGATTCTCTCATGAGCGATTTATTTGATACCGATGACGAAAATGAGAAAGAAACTCCTTGCGCCTCTTTTGAGTATCAGGATGAGAAAAAGAACGTATTCAAGAATCTCGTTAATGATAGCTTTACAGCAATGCAGACTTCCTTTGATTATCTTCTAAAAACAATTGAAAGAAATCCAGACCGGATTATTTTCGGAGTTGATAAAATAATCATTCTTGGAAAACTCGCTACCTATTCAGTACCTCTAGAGGGATTAATTCAACGAATGAGGAATCCATATGCTGGTGGAAGCGGGCTCAATTCAACAACAGCTACGTTCAAGGGAAAGCTCGATGGAAAAGAAGCATCTGTCTGTATTCAGCCAGATCATCAGAATGTTGCCAACCTTCCGGGATGCGATGTTCTGGATTCCTATTTCTTGATGCTGCTCAATGATGACAAGTTCATTCAACAAGAGAGGCATGGCCCTCTACGACATTCATTGCTCAACCTGTATGGCCTCTCTGCAAGCCCAGCCTCTGAAGCGTTGAAGGAATTCTTTGATGTAACGATGGAGGCTACATACATCCCTGGAGAAAGCGTGGTCGAAATCAAAGGAACAAATGGTTGGAAATGGAGAATGAGTGATGCCAATCCACTTGTTAAAGGCTTCACAATCTGGTTCAAGAAACCAAGGCAAAGAGCATGGAAGAAAGTAGTCCAAGATACCGTTGAATTCGAGTATGCTTACCATTATGAGGATGTATTCAGCGTCTTAGAATTGCTTTCTGATTCCCCTAGAGTTTTAGTTGAAGACGAAACATATGCTTCTGATGGCTACTTTAGAAAGATGGTTGGGCCTCATTATTCACCTCTCGAGAAGCGATTAATCGCTGATGAAAATAACGAGCGCGAAGGCGCAGAGTCTTGAGTTGGCGGCCCCACCGCGATTCGAACACGGGTTGCTGGCTCCGCAAGCCGGCGTGATATCCAAGCTACACTATAGGGCCCTTGGTAATCGAATCCACCGACCACTTGGATATAAGCGCAACGGCACGATTTACCGGTTTCTGTACAAGAGTTCATTGCGTTTATCCTTCTGGGCTAAGCATGGCAGTTCGTTTGCAAAGAGGCGTGGACTTTCCAATGGTCGACCTTGCAAATATCGCCTATTACCCGAGAATTTTCGATTTAGCACACCGTTTTTTTGAAGATTCCTGGGAGTCTATCTGTGGAATCAAGTACTCACAATTAATATTGGAACGGCAGATTGGTTTCCCAGTGGTCCACGTAGAGTCTGATTTCATTGCACCACTTCGATATGGAGACGTGGTAACAGCAACAATTTGGATCCAAAAAGTGGGAGATACATCGTGCACTTGGTGCTACGAATTCCACAATCAAGAAAATGTCTTGCTTTGGACATCAACCCAGATTACCGTTTGTGTTAATATGGATACAATGGAGCGTATTTCCATTCCCACGTTTCTCAGAACTGGGTTAGATAATTGCAGCAGAGGTGTTCAAAATGGATGAAGAAAAGCCCGATATGTTTGCAATTCGTCCAGATAGAAAAGGAGTAAAAACGGTTGCAATTCTACTTTTGTTGGGATCACTTTTTTTCGGAGTTTTAGCATATACCGATCTCACAAATGCAAACTCCGAAGAATTATCCCAAGCTCAAATTGAAACACTAATCAACGTTCCAAATCAACAAGGTGAAAATTTAAGCATGGAACAATACCAAGATTTTCACAAGGAAATTAATGAGTCCAATGGCTATCTGATAAGAGGAATTGCACTTGGAATAGGAAGCGCCTTTGTATTCATTGGCAGTATTCTTCTCTTCGGTATGAAGCCAATAGGGGGAAAGATAGCCATAGTTGGCTCAGGAATCACTTTTGTTGGAGGAATATATGGGTGCATGATCGTCTATGATGCTGCTAAGGAACATCTGCTTGAATCTATGCTGGTTCAAACCCATGAGATTACGGGATATCTCTGCGGAGTATGCGCCTTTTTATGTGGGGCAATGGCGCTTCTTCCACTGATAAATGCAAGGGCAAAACTAGCGTTTAATGAAGCTAATTCAGTAAAATTGGTTCAAGATGAATCCGAGTGATCTGCTGGTTTAGGCCACTTCTTTTTCAAGGCCTTTTCAAGATCTTCATTCAGTATAGCATTCCACCAATCGCTTCCCTGCCAGATAGCATACTTTCCTCGGATACCTCGTAAATCAGCGCCTTTGAGTTTACAATTTCTGAAGTTTGAGAGATTACATCGCGCTTTTCGTAAGTCTGCGCCCCTAAAATCAGCTCCATCGAAAGCTGATTTCATGAGATCTGCTTCAACTAAAGACGCTTTACGGAAATCACAATCAGTAAAGTCGCCTTCTGTCAAATCGGCCTCATCGAGTATTGCTCTTCGAAACGTTGAGCCCTTGTGTCTTCCTTTACGGAGTAGCCCCTTACTATGATTTTGATATGAGTAGTCAAGAATGACGTTATTATCGGATTCTGGGTCGTCACGGGGGTCTCCCGTTCCGCCGCCTGACATGACCATGATTCACTCAGGAAGTTGATTGTTTATCGAGATGCGCCCTACCGGCATCTGTTAGAACTGCAAATCGATTTTTATCTCCATGTTCAAATGGTACTTCGAGTAATCCGCGTTCTCTAAGTCTGTTTAGGTACAGAGATAGATTTCCGGGAGGGTCGATTCCACCATCAGAAAAGAGTTGGTTGACAACACGAGGGGGACTATCTTGTATATTCTCTACATCACGAAGATAATGGATGGCTGCAAGTACCTGGTCGGGCTTCTTGTTCAGTGCACAATTCTCGACAAGAGATCTGAAGGCGGAACCCCGTTCCGGAAGACCTGCATCTCTCGCCGCATCGATAGCCGCTTCAATTGCAGCATCTCTTGCATCTTTCACGCGTTCTAGGACAATCGACCAAGTGTCGTCATGTCGCATTTGAATGAGCCTAGCATCCACTTCTACGGTTGCTCCACTTACATCTATTTCCAAATCACCAGCAGTGACCATTATTTTTGCCTGTGCTACCATGTGTATCGTTCTTAGGAGTTTGACCTCATTCATAACCCATTGTATTTTTGCAACGATAACAAAATATCTACGGATGTAACAAAATATCGCCCTCTAACTCTGTAATCTAAGCGTAATCGACTTGAAGTATAGGTAGTCTGCGTAGATTGCAGGTGATACCATGGACGAAGCCCGAACCCGTCGAAAATCTCTTTTCTTAGTTTCAATTTTATTAGCTTCAGTCCTATTTATTTCTCCCTCCACAGGCTCTGCTACACAAGTCTCAACATTTGCTAACAATACCTCTAGCCTTTCGATTTCATCAGATGGCAATAATACTTCGCTTTCTTTAGAAATCGATTTGGAGAGAAATGTTACGTATCAAGATGCCTCCTTTATGGTTGACAGTTCTCATGCCTCTCCAACACCAGGAAGTGTTTACATCA
>CALBJF010000201.1 GCA_937892665.1 uncultured euryarchaeote
GCAAGTTTTCCCCGATATCTCGAGTGGTATTCTGTAAGAGGTTGGGAACTCGAGAAGACAAATACCGTAATGGAAAATACTGATGATTTTGGGTATCCAGTTGATGACCCATATGTGTCTAAACGATGGTGCCTATTCAAACGCAAATTCACCGACCAAACAATATTGCAAATCCACCCCACAATAAGTGAGGAAGAGTAGAAAATAGATTCGATTTGCTAACATTCTATCACATCTACAAGGGTTTGTCCATAATACCCTGCATACGAAAGTAATGTGCATAAGGCCTTGCAATGGGTCATATACGTCGCTAGCGTTGTGTAGTGCGGACTGCGAACCCTTGTGAATGCATATTTTGCGCACATGGGTTTAGCCATAGACCCTTGGATATACTGAAAAGCGATTATTTACAGCATCAAGATATCATTCAACATCATAGTATGATTCATCCTTTAGATCATACCATGGGTTTCGGCCGATGCTTGAGGTTCCATCCCAATATGCTGTAGCCTCAACAAAATAAAACTTTAAATTTGATTTTTCGGCTTCTCCATACCAATATGTTCCTAGATTATCTTCGCCGGGAATATGAACTGCGGCCCATGCATGACCACTCCAGTCTTCATCCTCTGATTGTTTCACAAGTCCCGTTACAATTAATGCATCATATCCCAATGCCTCTATGAGCGAAATGTACAGTATTGCCGCATCTTCGCAATCTCCTGATGCCTCCCAAAGCATTTCGATGGGGTATTTCGGATAATCACTTTCCCCTGAACCCTCAATATCCAACAAATACTGTATATCTCCAACAAATGCGTAAACAAATTCTGCGATTTCTAAATCTGTAACATATCCATTATTAGTTGCTAAATCATTCAATTTATTAGATATCTCAATGAGGTACGTTTCGCCAGGTGTTGCGAAGTTCCCATATGATTGAGGATTATATATTCCCCCTGCGTCATGAGGCAAATTCTTGAAGTAAGAATATACTGAATAATTCAATTCCAAATCCATGGAAAAATCATTTCCATTGAAATCCCAAGTGAATGTGTTTGTTCTCTGATCTCTCAAATCTTTTAGTTCGTACGTGAATGATACCTCTCCATCCCACCCAGTGTTATCTCCTTCACCAGTTGAGGTGATTGTGTTCGATGTATTGGAAACAAGAACCGTACTGTCTAAGTAAAAACCATAGCAGTTGTAATTTGAATCTGGACTTATATCAATTGGGTCGTCCTCAAAGGCATCGCTATCCCATGCACAAAGTTGAATCAAATGGGACCCGACAGTCTCGTCCAAATCTACAAAGAAACTTACTTCTAACGGTCCATACGATGTTCCAGTCTCCAAACTCCAATATTGATATGTTCCATCGGGACCACACCCATTGTTAATGCCTTCAATGTACATGCAAAGATACACTTCTGCCTGATTATCGAAATAATCCATAGCTGTAATCACTCGGAATGTGTCAAATGTTAGTATGAGCCCAGTATCTGCGTAATCATTCATATCCAACACGTCAGAAATGCCATCGTTATCATCATCAGTATCGGCGTTATCTCCGATTCCATCTAAATCAAAATCCGACCATTCAGTTGAATCGAAGGGAAAAGCATCGCTTTCATCAGGTATTGAATCGTTATCATCATCAGAATCAAGGAAATTGCAAATCTTATCACCATCAAAATCAGGAGGGATACTCCTTGCGAGTTTTGAATCAGAAACCTCACCACCAGAACTTCGACATTGCGAGTTCTCGTGTAAGTCAGAGTATCCATCACCATCATCATCGGAATCTGAATTATCGCCAACTCCATCACCATCTGTGTCAACCCATTCTGTTTCATCTTGGGGGAAAGCATCACTTGAGTCTTCTATTCCATCAGAGTCAGAATCACGAATATCATCCAATAATTCAATGCTTTCTATTGGGAGAGCAGCATAAGAAACGAGTAAAATCACTATCAGAAAAGCTGGTATTACTACCAGTTTCTTTCTTCCCGATTTTGCCTTGTTAGAGAAGTTTTGTTGATTGATTTGTGGGATAGGTGATGATGGGACAAAACTTGACGTTGGGGTCGAAAATTGTGAATGTTTGGGATGTGTAGGAACAGAAGGAGCAGGTTGAGAAACCCAAGGTGTTGAACCATGTTGAATCGCATCAACCTGTTTCCCAGTGGGGACCCAAGCTAATCCATCCCACTGCCAATAACCATCTGGGCTTGTCTTTGCTGATGGTGGATTTAGCATAGAGTCTGCTGCCTTTTGAATCTCATCCGAGGACAAAAAACCATCCTCATTTAGATCAAAGTGTGATGCTACTTTGGACAATTGTTCATAATCTAACTGATTCTTGATGCTGACTTGGCTAATTTCTTCATTAACAGTCCTGACCAATTCAGTAGAAGATTTAGGGGGGGCTGGAATCCATTCTCTACCATTCCATAGCCAATTTCCATCTGGCGAGATGGTATAGTCATCCATAGTATAGGGGTAATGTTGCAAGATTTAACCTTTCACGATTCTTGGAAAAAAAGTTGAAGCATATACAACGGTTCCCGTCGTGTACGTATGCGTTCATGAGGGTACCCTTGTAGGCATATACGTACACAAGGGGGCCCCTTGAATATAGTTGATTTAATAAACTGTAATCTCCAGTTTTATTGCATGGCATCTATCCGCAGCGAAGAGGATTGGCTCAAGTTGTGTGAAGTTGTCGAAGTTAGAAAACAAACACAAGAAAACCCAATCGCATATTGCAACGAGACCACTCAAAAAATAATTGATATGGGGTTAGAAATCGATCT
>CALBJF010000202.1 GCA_937892665.1 uncultured euryarchaeote
GTGATTCCAGGCAGATTCACCTTGCCATAAGAGGGTTTGAGAATTTTGAAGCGGTACTGATTGCATCGTCATCTCAAGATTTGTGATCGAACCTGTAGAGGAAGGAAGTGTCAACTCAAACGGGTTTTGGCTTGTTTGACCTGGTCGGATATCAACGGCCACTGGTGTATTCTCCCCAACTAAGTTCACTGCAGTGGTCTCTTCAAGAACTCCAAAGGGAGCAGAAGGGGCAAGGGAAGTGAACGGAGCGAACACGAATAAGAACAGAACGAAGAAAGCAACGCTCCGACCTTTCAAGGACCCTGCCATGTGTCTGCCTGAGTTTGAAAGGTCTTGAATGTGTCACTCCTCAATCTTCCTCCAAAATAAGGGAGAGGTTGAAAACAATCGTATGATTCGCAGGGTCATGGTTCGACCGTCAGCAGCAGGTGACCTCGATGCAGTATCGCTTGAAACCGCTTTACTGGATACATGGAAGAATGAAAACGCCTTTGAATCTTCAATTGGTTCGAGTAAAGATGGCGCCCCCTTCATTTTCTTAGAAGGACCACCGACTGCAAACGGAAAGCCTGGAATCCATCACGTTGTCGCAAGAGCCTACAAGGATCTTGTATGCCGTTGGAAGACCATGGAAGGCTTCCTCGTACAACGTAAAGGTGGCTGGGATACACACGGATTACCTGTTGAAATTGAAGTCCAAAAACGACTGGATTTAATGAGTAATGAATCTATCGAAGAATTCGGAATGCAAGCCTTTAACGACGCTTGTCGAGAAAGCGTCTGGACCTATGAAAGCGCTTGGAGAGAAATGACTGAGCGGATGGCTTATTGGGTCGATTTGGACAACCCATACGTTACATTGGACAACAATTATGTTGAATCTTGTTGGTGGGCTCTCAAGCAAATGTTCGACAAGAACCTCTTGTATCGTGGCCATAAGGTACTTCCTTATTGTCCACAAACAGGAACGTCTTACTCCAGTCACGAAGTCGCACTTGGCTACAAAGAGGTCGAGGAACCTTCGGTGTATATCAAATTCAAACTAACCGATGATGATGCATCCATCCTAGCATGGACAACAACGCCTTGGACACTTCCAGGTAACGTTGGGCTTGCAGTTGGACCAGAAGTTACCTACGCCCGATGTAGAATTCGGGAAGAACCTGAAGGATGGAAAGGCCGAGGCGGAGCAAGAGTTGGCGAAGAGTTGATTCTGGCCAAGGATTTGATGGGCGAGGTGCTAAGGCACCACGTTGATATTATCGAAGAGATTCCTGGTTCTGCTCTGGTTGGCCGTTCGTATGAACCGCTCTTCCCAGGTGCTGTCCCTCGTGGGGATTCTGATACAGCATGGACTGTACTTTCTGCCGACTGGGTTACGACAACAGATGGTACTGGTGTGGTTCACACCGCAGTCATGTACGGTGAAGACGATTACAATCTCGGCATGGAAGTTGGACTTCCTGCATACCACACTGTCGGAATGAATGGTCATTTTGTTCCAGGAATTCATCCGCAACTCGATGGAAGATATGTCAAGGAATGTGATGATTCTGTCATGGAAATTCTTGTCGGACAAAACGAAAACGTTTCTTCTGGTCTTCTATACCGGGAGAAAAGTTACCTCCACGATTACCCTCATTGCTGGAGAACCGATCATCCTCTGCTTTACTATGCCATGGATTCTTGGTTTGTTCGCATGACAGCAGTCAAAGAGCGTCTCCTCGAATTCAACGATGGTGTCGAATGGGCACCTGATTGGGTTGGTGAAGGTCGATTTGGCGAATGGATACGAAACGTCAAGGATTGGGCCATTTCCAGAGAGCGATACTGGGGCACTCCACTCCCAGTTTGGAGAGATGAAGATGGAAATATGAAATGCATCGGTTCGATTGCTGAACTTCAAGAAGAAGTTGCTAAAGCAAAAGCTGCTGGAATTGAAAATCCTGATTGTCCAGCAGATGTTGACTTACACAGACCAGTCGTTGATGGATTCACATTGGTATCTGAACACGGTAAGCCAATGAAGAGAGAACCATTTGTCATGGATTGCTGGTTTGATTCTGGGTGTGCACCGTTCGCCCAATGGCACCATCCATTCGATGAAGAGAACACATTCGATTCGTCCTTCCCTGTTGATTACATCTGTGAAGGTGTTGACCAAACCAGAGGATGGTTTTACACACTCTTAGCAGTTTCAACAACTGTTTTTGATTCGCCTGCTTACAAGCGATGTTTGTCACTCGGCCTGATTCTGGATGCAGAAGGAAAGAAGATGTCGAAATCCAAAGGGAATATTGTTGATCCATGGGATCATTTCAATCGAGAAGGTGCTGATGCAACTCGATGGTACATGGTAACTGCTGGAGCTCCATGGAATCCCTTGAAATTCGATTCAAATGGTGTTCGAGAGACGTATGCCAAAATGTTCCTTACTCTGTGGAATGTCTATCGTTTCCATGCAGATTATGCGGCTTTGGATGGCTTCGATCCTGAAACTCAACCACTGCCTGTCGAAGAACGTTCAAGGCTCGATCGCTGGATTCTATCAAAACTTCATACAACCGCACGGGCATATCATGAAGGATTCACGAGTTGGAATTTCCACAAAGCATGCCGTGACCTCGAAGATTTCATTGTCAATGATTTGTCAAATTGGTATGTTCGCCGCAGTCGCCGTCGATTATGGGATGAAGCAGAATCCAACGACAAACTTGCTTGTCAACACACACTTCATGAAGTTCTTATCACCTTGAGTAAACTCATTGCTCCTGTCAGCCCATTCATGGTTGACACAATTCATCGTAATCTCACAGGAACATCTGTCCATCTCGCCGATTGGCCGGTTGGAACACCTGGCTCGATTGAAGGAGCAACGGCAGATGTATGGGATGAAACACGTTGTGAAGCAACGACAAACCTACCTCCACAGGATTCTCAACTTGAGAATGAGATGGAACTTGTACGTGAACTCGCAGAAACTGGTCGTCGCATCCGAATCGATGCACAACGAAGACAACGCCTCCCGTGTGCAGAAGGATTCATTGTTGCTGGACCAAACTTAGAACCATATCATGACCTTCTCTCGGAAGAACTGAATGTTGAAACTATCTCAATTGAAACAGACCTAGACCGATTCCAGCAGATTGCATTAGCCGTTAATTTCAGAGCATTAGCACCTAAAGCAAAAGGCGATGTTAACGCAATTGCAAACGAATTGAAAGGAAACGAAGACCCAGAAGCACTTCTTGCTGATATTAAAGCAGGAAATTGCATTATTATGGGTGTCGCAATCGAAGAATCGGATGTTGAAGTTCGACGAACAGAACGAGATGGTTTTGCAGCTGCAACCGTGACACTTGGCGAAGGTGATGAGGCACAACATGTGAGCCTTGTATTGGACATGCAAGATACTCCTGAACTCCTCTCCAAAGGATTAGCAAGAGACATTACCCGACGAATCCAATCCAAGCGTAAAGATCTGAACCTCGAGATTGAGGCAACCATTGATGTGGATGTATGGATGACAAATGCTCCAGAATTATTTGCTGATGATCAGGAATGGATTGCAAAGGAAACTCGTGCTTCTGGTATTGCTTTCAATAGTGATAACGCCCCTGAAGGCACAGAAAACTTCGACGTTGATGGCGCTCATATCTCTTACAGAGTTCAATCCAATTGAGGCTATCAAATGCGAATTATATCGCTCGTCCCAAGTTTGACAAAAACACTAGCGGATTTAGGATTACCCAAAGAACACCTTGTTGGCAGAACGCCTTGGTGTATTCTTCCTGAGGAGTATGTATCGGAGATTCCAGTTGTTGGCGGAACAAAAACTCCGAACATCAAAAAAATCTTGGCTCTCAATCCAGATCTTGTCATTATGGATAAAGAAGAAAATCCTCTTGAGGTGTTTAATGAACTTGACAGAATGGGAATTGAACGTTTTGTTTCAGAGGTCGAATCGCCAAAAGATGTTCCAAACATGCTCCGTTCACTTGGAAAAAGAATAGATTGCGAAGCGATGGGTGAAACATTTGCTACAGCTATTGAAATGGAATTAGAACAAGAGGCCGCAAAGAATGGTCCAAAAGTAGCCGCTATGATTTGGCATGAACCTCTGATGTGTGTTTCACCAACACGCTATTCGGGATCTCTCCTAGAACGATGTGGATTCATCGTCCCTGATTTTGAACCAAATGGGAATGGATATCCAGTCGTTACGACGAAGCATCTCATTGAACATAACATCGATGGAATGCTTCTCTCAAGTGAACCTCACAATTTCGCACTTGAGGAAGGAGAGGCGATTTCAGAAAAAGTTGTTCTTCAAGGTGGGCATCGAATTTGGAATGTGTGCATCGATGGAGAAGCGCTCACATGGTTCGGAACACACACATTGTATGGGTTGAAACACTTCAGGGCTCTTTGCGAGGATTTGAAAATGAAGGCTTCTTAGCCTACACCATGCGCAGACAACTTCTCGCCATGTTTGTTCTTTGCAGTATGCTTCTTGCAGGGTGTTTTGGGTCGGGGGAATCCGTCGTCGAAGAAATCGAACAGACTTCGATATGGGAAGACTACGCTCTTATTGATGAACAAGGTCATGAAACACCAAGGGACTTCATGACTCTTGATCTTCGAACCAATCAAAGCACAAACATGACTTGGGCAGTGTTCGATGCAACGAAAGGAGGAAATTGTTGCGAACATTACATTGCCACATCCATTGAAGGCTCAATCTTCAATATCGGGGGAGAGTATCCTGTGTGGTCTGTTGACAGGGGACATGGATGGGATACATGGATGCCAGGAGTCACTCCAGATTTGCAATGCCGAACATTTGTACCTACCAATCCTGGACAGGAGGGGCTAGGTGAAGGAAGCATCGTACAAGCGACCAATGGTGACATCATCTCAATGTCTTGGTTCCCATACGCAGGGGGCGATTTAAAAATCGACAAATTCTATGCGATTTTATACGACCAATCAGAAATGGAATGGAAGTGGTGCTACAACAGAATAACTGAACCGTTCTACGATCGAAGTTGGCAAGTAGAAGTTATTGGACCTATTTCCTCTTCGTTCGGGGACGGAGAATGGGCCTCTTTGGTTGTCTCAAATTTCTGGCATCAAACTCAAAATGCAGGTGGCCAAATCTCTGTGGACGGTTTGAATTATTATCCGATACAATTCCCTGGCCGTGGGTCATCACAGCCTTCGATCGATGTCAATCTTGACTTTACGAACGACACTTTGGACCCATATTGGGACGTAAACAAACCGCACAAGGAAATGCGTGCATTCGCAGTACCAAGTGGGGGATTACTGTTCCCTCAGTATTTCGACAACGGAAATGCTGCCTTCCTTGATACAACACTCTCATGGAATGAACTAGCAGTCCAATTCCCAAGTGAATACTGTCATCTTGATTCAACTGGTTCAATCCATTGTGTAGCGAACTCTGGAAATTCGCTCACCCATTATCTCTCGCAAGACGGAGCAATGACATGGACAAACCATACCTATGACATGTCTCCAGTGGCTTCCGGAATAGAAGAATGGGAATTTCAAGGCAATGGAAAGCATGACCTGTTCGTCCTTAATGTGCGATACCAATCCAGTGAGGGTCCTGATGTCGATGTCGTCTATCATACACGAGATTACAGCCAAGACCTTTCTCCAGATACATTGACCTATATTGGGCAGGGAGATCTTGATTCAACTTCTGGAGCTGGAAACGATATCCGTTTTGATTTTGCAAGTTTAGCCATACTTCCAGATGGAGGTGTTGTTGTTGCCTACCATGATTCAACTGATGTTGACCCGTTGTTTGCTGTTGAACTGCACTTGCCAGAAGCCTAGATTCGGCTTATTTTGAGGGTTATCCTCAAAAGCCCTTGACAAACGATGTTGCTGTATGGTGCTTGCTACACTACCCGGTATCGGTGAGAGACTCATGAAACGACTTGATGATCACTTTGGTGGTCGTGATGAAGTCATGCAAACATTACAATCGGGAGACATCTCCCGGATTGCAGAAGTTGAAGGTATCTCTGTAAAGCGAGCGTTACAACTTGCCAGGCAGGTTCATGGAACCGATGGCACCTTCCTTGCCACAAAAGAATCTGAACGCTTGCATTCACAATTAATCCAATCTCTGCAATCCTTTTCTTCCTGTTCCGCAACATCCTCACGAATGCAGATGTTGATGCCGATGCATGATATCGAACAACGCAGAACACGTTGTGCTGAAATGATGAACTTGGCGAAGGTGGACACACAGGCTTACGAGCGATTGCAAATGATCTTCAAACAATTAGGACATGCTAGAAAACCAAATCAACGATATGAGAGGGTTGTTGTTTCCCGGGATGAACAACCAGAGTGGGCATCGTTTGTACGAGTATTACAGCCAAGTCCAAGTGAAAAATGGAATGATTATACTGTCTTCAAAACAGTCACTTGGATTGGAAATGATGGACCCGATGAAGTGCCCCCCGGTTGGCTGGTTCTCCCAGCAAATGCTGAGAAAGAAATTATGGTTCCTGAGTATACCATTGATTGGTTCAAGAATAACAGAAAAATCCTTTCGAGTCTGATTCAACTCCTTCAATGGAAGCAAGAATGGAAAGGAACACTCCACCCAGTTCTAGAACAAATTTTTGCATCGACAGAAGGATTGGAAGAGCTTTCTGCATTGGTTTCTATGCTTGGAGATGCTGGTGATATCGAAAGTATGGAACATGTTCGCGATAGCCTTTGGAAGACCTCGAAGTCACTTGAAGAATCTCTCAACAGCCGCATCGCTGAAGGGATGGAAACTGCTTCTCTCGATTTATCCGGCTCTGATATGCTTGCCGCATTAGCGGATGCTGCCACCTTCCAGAGAAAATTAGCACAAGCGACTGAAAATGTCATCGATGAAGTATTACAAGAAGGACGAAAGGAGATGGCTGAATATCTTCAAGTCACTGGAATTAATTGCCCACATGATCTGTACTCATCTTCTTGGCCAGTCAAAATAAAACGTCCTACACTCGACCAAATTGATGCTGAACTTGAAAGACGTATCAATGATTCAAGAAGCGAACATCTTGTTCGTTCTTCACGAAAACTCGCTGCTCTAAAACCAAAATGCGAAGTTGCTCTACGAACACTTATCGAACACGATATGTGGTACAGTATTTCTCGATGGTCTTTGCATCACCAAGCCGAATTACCAGAACTAGTAAGTCATGGGATTTGGTTTGAAGAAGGAAGACATCTCTTCATCGAAGGCATTGCCCAACCCGTTTCCTATGGTCTTGGAGATGTTGCACCAAATGGCGACCGTCAGCCAATTGCATTACTCACCGGTGCAAACAGTGGTGGTAAGACGACACTGTTGGAACTCGTTGGCCACATCACCCTCCTTGCCCACATGGGATTACCAGTTCCAGCCAAAAATGCGTTTGTTGGCCGTATCGACTCACTTCATGTCCTTGCAAAATCAGGGGGTACTCAAAGCGCTGGAGCCCTAGAAACAACCTTGGTTGAACTTGCCCAAGTTGTTTGTAATGATACTCCGAAACTGATCCTTGCTGATGAGCTTGAAGCGATTACAGAACCGGGAGCTGGTGCCCGGATTATTGCAGGTATGTTACGGGCTGCCCAACAACAAACCAAAACGACAATGGTTCTTGTCACTCACTTGGCTCCTGCGATTCTCGAAGCGTATGGTGGATCTGGCCTTAGAGTAGATGGAATTGAAGCCAATGGATTAGATGAACATCTTGAATTGATAGTCGATCGAACTCCGAAAAGAAATTGCCTTGCGCGTTCCACACCCGAACTTATTGTTCGAAGATTAGTTGAACGTTCAAGTGGTTCTGCAAAAGACGTCTTTACGGACATACTTTCATTGTTCTAATCAACATTGACGAGTCGTTTCGCCACCGTATTCAATCATTGGAACTTGGAAGAGAGCATCGCAAGGTCGATCGACGATTGGAAGCGTTAATGTGCTTTGAGTCCAGTCAATTGTAACCCCACCTGATGCCATTGGAGATGGGATGTAATCCTCACCAGTTTGGGAAACTGTTAGGAGAATCCCGTCGCCTGGTTGTAAGATAACGTCCATCGGCAAAAATTCCATGAGGGCATTAACCGATACGAACGGAGTGAGTACTTCTTGTCCATCTCTTCCACCTGCGTGGAATCGTAGGTCCATTACAGCGTGACCAAGGTGCATTCCCGTACCATCGGTCATTTCAATGAAGAGATGTCCTCCAGTCAATCCCGGTGTTGCATCAATATGGAAGGTTGGCATACCAACAATTCGAGTTTCTTCTTCAAACGGCCCATAACTCAGCGTTACACTGCTTGTTGCAGATACTGTAGAGCCTGATGGTGAGAGATCCCCCCCAATCAATTCGAGGTTGTCAACATCCATCGGAGGATAGGTTTCTTCAAATCGCCATCCACCTTGATTGTCCTGCATTTCAACACCTAAGGTTGGGGCACGACCTTCCCCTCTCAGGTACCAATCGAACCAATAGAGCATTTCATCCGCCCAATCCCAACGTAATGTGTATGGATATGCTTCCTCACCACGACCAGAACTCAAGCCGCTATGTCCATCAAGCCTGTCAGGATAATCATGCGCCCATTGTCCAGCCAGAGTTTTTACCTCGATACCAGCGTCTTCAACAATTTGGTGAGCAGGGAAGGTCATGTGTGGATCAACATTCCAATCCTGCATTCCTTGAATAATGTAGACCGAACCATTGTAATTCTGGACGACTCTGTCTAAGAATGAGCGTTCAGTCCAGTAACTGTTTCCCGCATAGTTTACCATTCCCCCGCTGAGATATGCAGCAGGACCATTCGCGTATCCTTGGATGTATCCTTCGCAAAGGTTGTGACTGTCTTCTGTATCTCCGTCGACTCCAAAGGAGCCGTAGACCCCATTATGCATGATCATGCCACGTGCTTCCATACTTCCGTTTCTCCACATGAGTTCATGAACACCGATAAGCCCGGACATAGGAACGATTGTAGCAAGATACGGGTTACCGAATGTTGCTGCTTGCCAAGGAGTTGAACCATCATAGGATTTTCCAATGATGCCTACTTTCCCATTTGACCAAGATTGCGTACCAAGCCACGTAACAGCAGCATCAATTCCACGTTGCTCATCAGTACCCATTAAGTCCATACAGTGATTTGATTCCCCGGTACCAAATACTGAAACTTGAGCAACCCCGTATCCATGTGGAACATAGTTCTCAATCAGCATTCTTCCAAGACGATCTGCAGGAGTTAGAGCATCGACATCACCATCGTTGTAATACGGTCCTATTTCAGCAATCACTGGAACAAGACAATCATCAGAAAGATTCTCTGCTGAACTGTAATCACAGCCTTCAATCACTGGTAACCATAATCCAAGATGGACCTCTGCTCCGCCAGCAGCACCGGCTCCACCATCAGCAAGCGTGATACTTGGAACTGGAACATAAACAGATTCAACAGCACCTATTGGATAAGTTCCATTGACACTTACTCGAGAAAACACATCCGTATCGTCATATGTAAGATCAGTCCTATCCCACGGTTCTGGGTAAGATTCTCCATCAACGAGACTAGATGCATTTTTCAAGTCTTCACCAAAACAGCCTGTTAGAAGGCTTGGTAAGAGAAGGA
>CALBJF010000203.1 GCA_937892665.1 uncultured euryarchaeote
GAGAGGCGAGAATAAGTTTGCAACCGAATCGAACCAATGCATGAGATAGGCTGTGGACAGTACGTCCATATCGTAGATCTCCAGCAAGGACGACCGATAATCCCTCAAGCGTACCATGGGATTGCAGAATTGTGAACAAATCGAGCATTGTTTGTGTAGGATGATGGCCAGCCCCATCTCCACCGTTTAGGATTGGTACTCGTGCGGCATCCTGGGCGTATCGTGCAGCACCCTGTCTTGGATGGCGCATTGCGATTATGTCAGTATATCCATCGACCATCTGAATGGTATCAAACAGTGTCTCACCTTTCACCACAGAGGAGGTTTTTACATCACCTAAATTGACGACATCACCACCCAATCGCTTCATTGCAGTCTCAAATGACATACGTGTGCGTGTACTTGGCTCGAAGAAAAGGTTCCCCAGAATCTTGCCTTCAAGCAGGGGGAGATAGGCCTCCCCTCGTGCAACTGGAAGCAAACGTGCTGCATCATCTAGGATGCTGAGAATATCTTCATTGGTTAAATCGTCCATCGTGATGAGCCCTTTCATTTCAAGTCCCCTTCTACGCAACCATCCAAGCATACCCATGAACATTGTTGCAGATTCGGATGCAAACCGTCGGTGGTTTCATGACGAAAACACCCGTCCGTCAACTTATGCTCTGGGGAGATGTTGAGGAAGCCATCAAGGCTGAACGTCTCCTCCGTATCCAACGAATCGAGCGCCTGAGTACGATTTGTGCCTTAATGTGCCTCGCTGGAGCGGTATGGCTTGCTTGGCCTACGCTGAAAGAGGCCTTTTCTGGAGATGCAGAACTTCTCTCAGGCCTCGGAATGCCAATACTTGTCATCCTTTGGGGAATTGTTCTCCAGGATTTAATCCTCGATGATCCGAAGGCAAGAACACGAGTAGGGGCAGCATGCAGTATGTTTTGGCCTCTCTTGATCATGTTTGCAATACGCTCTTATGGGACAGAACTAAGCGAAATCCTCGCTTGTGTTCTTTTATTTGGTCTTGGTTTTGCAATGCTAAAAGGTTCAGCCAATACACTCCGTGGTGGAATCGATGTTATGCGATTCCGGGCAATGATGACGGCTCTTGGAGGTCTTACAGTTCTCGGTGTCCTCGTTGGAGATCGGGCAGAAGAAACATGGATTCAATCTCCAAGTGATTGGTTGCATCCTATGCTAGCAGCAATCGTTCTTCTACAGGTTGTTTATCTCTGGATTGCTGGAGACAATCTGCGTCATGAAAGAAAAGCCTTCAGAACAGAACTTGATCGACTTGAAAATAGGATTCTTATTCTTCGATCAGAAGGTGCAGCAGTAGATCAAGCAAGCAGTTTGGTGACGACGGCTAAAGAAGAAGGGCATATTGATCCTGATTTAGGATTGCGTCTTCTGACTGAAGCAGATGAAGACATTGAGCGCTCGCTTTCTCTTGCGGGGGACGTCGATGTCGTCCGAACAGAGGCTCTTGCAGTCATCGAACATGCAGAAGATCTCACACCCCTTGCCAAGCGCCCACGAAAATCCTACGAAATGGGTCAAAGAGAAGCCTCCCTCGGTTCGTTACGAGAAGCTGAGGCCTTGTACCGCCAAGCAAAGATTCGAGCTCAAGAAATCGTCACTTGGTGGGCACAAGCAGAAGGGGCTATCAATCATGCAAATGAATTATTGACAGGTCAATCTGGTGCTGCTATCGATAACATGAGAGAAATCATTCGAGATGCTCGTAAACAACTTGAGCGAGAAGCTCCAAAGAAAGCATTTGAACTTGCTGTGGTTATACCAATTCAACTTCAAGCAGATGGGGATGCAAAGGAACGCGCAGAAGTTGTCTTGAAAGATGCTGCTAAGGCCCTCAAAGCATCAGAAGGATTCGATACATCAGACCTCGAGCATCGCATGGATCAAGCTGAATCAGCCCTTGAAGCAGGTGATACTGGACAAGCGATTGGTCTTGGAGAAGGTATCATGAGAGTTATCAATATTGAAAGAGAAGCGATGGACAGCGTCCGTCGTGCTTTGCGTCAGCGAAAGAAACTCCTTGCCCGCTTCGAAGGTTTCTCAGATTCAGATAAGTGGATGCTTCGCTTTACATCTGTTCAGAAAGCAGCAGATGAGCGCCAATGGAGTCATGCAGCAACTCTGCTTGAACGTTTAACCATCGATTTGGATGCTCTTGGTAACGAACAAGATGAAGCAAACACATTACTCACATTCGTTCGTGAAGAATGGGCAGTACTTCGCAATCAATGCGAAGCATCGAATCTTCCTGCGACCGATGAAGACATGAAGAACACCGATGCAGCCATTGCTCTTGCCGCAGACCGTCTCAAAGAAGGGCAGGTTGGGGATGCGTTGGAACAACTTGGTCAGGCAGACGCAGCGATGGAACGTCTTCGAAGACGTGTTTGATCAAAGAAGGCCTCTATTCTCAAGGGCTTCAATATCAAGTCCCGCTGGAAGGCCAAGATCAACTGGCATTCCTCCTATTGTAGCAATGATTCCATAGAGGTGGAGATACAACCCAGCAGGCGCTTCCTTCTCATTCGAATTGTATGGAATTTGCTTCCAAGCAGATCGCTTGTTGTAATATTTTGAGACGGATTGATCAGGTGAGTGGGTAATCCAAACATTTGCCATTGCAGCATGCTTGAGCGAGCGCGAACTACTCAACCGAGGTGAAACTTGAACTGTATGGACAATTGTCCAATCCTTGACCCAGTCTTCTCCTGAATCGATCAACATCGTTATGCCCGTCGATTCCCTACCCATTGCGTCCATGTGCCCTAATTCGTGAAGAATTCTAACCAGCGAACGAACATGTGGATGTCGAGGTTCAGCATTACGTAACTCGCGTGCAATACGAACAGCAGTATTGTGACGGCTTGCATCCAAGTGCATTAGGGCGAGAACGACCTTCCCTTGAGACCATGATGAAGTAGGGTAGTCTGAATGATTCTCGAATTTCTTCATAAAATCTTCGAGCATAGTAATCGCTTCTTCATGACGGCCAGCTAAACGCATTCTCGCACAATCGCCCAGGAACATCATTCTGTATGGAGGCGAATTCTTTGTTGCTTTTGCAGGACGAGGCTCACCGACAGATGTACGTCGCAACAAATCGATGTTTCGTCTCATCAATGGATCGATACTCAGAATTGGTTGAGATGTTACAGGAACCTCTCTCTTTCGATTGAGGACAGCAGCAAACCAATGCAAGCGAGCAGCTTCAACATCACTCTTGTTGAGCAGGGACAATCGAGGAGCGGCTTCTGGCAGGTCTCGCTGGCTTAAGCTTGCAGCAGCCAACACCAAACGGGCAACTTGGGCTTCACGACCGCCTTGAAGAGCGAGCATAGAGACAGCATATTCTTCAGCCTCTTCCCATCGATTTAATCCAGCAAAGAGTTGCATTCTCGCTCCAGTTTCTCTCAACAAATCAAGACCTTGCATCGAATCTTCACTTGTATTGAGAATATCATCAAATTGCTCAATTGCCCGTGTCCAAGCATCTTTTGCTACTAATTCAGTGAATGGCTTCTGCTTGAGATAGATGACATCTTCCATCTGCGTCAGCATATCTCTTTGTTCACTGATTGAAGCATCAAAGGATATGTCGTCCAGTTTTGAGCCAACTTGCAAGGATGTTAGCCAAATGAAGAGGAATCCGATTTGACCACCTGCGGCAAGCATCCAAGTCAATTCTTCCATGGCATCTTTCGTAACAACGGAACATAGCGTGTCCTCCCATGTTCCACATTGGCCGCCTTGTGGTAAGAAACTCGAATCCCAAAATGTAATCATCGCCAGTGCTAGCAAGAGCATAGATTGGCCTGCGAATCCAGTGAAACAAAAGTTCAGAACCTTTGCTTGCTGACTGCGTTCTGCTCGAAGCAATCGGCTGTCTGCAAGTCGAATTCCACCTCTACCTGAAACATCTTGAACATCCAAGAAAAGAATTCGTGCTACTTCATAAACGAACAGGAAGCCAACCAGAGCGACGTTGAGAAGAAGGAATAATAAAATCGCTGAAACCAACGGAACTCGAAGGCCAGGCTCTGCAATGTTTGAAAACAACTCGATAAGGAAGAAACCAAGCACACCGCCTTCTTCCATAATCGTGGCTTGTTCTCGATATTCAGGAAGTTCAAGTACACGTTCAGAATGGGTAAACAGCTCCGGAGAGACAAAGATCGCAACAAGAGAAATCAATGTATTAATCGCAACAATTGGCATTGCGATTGTGTTGAAATGAACAATTCGTGCAATCAGCTGTTGTCGTGCATTTGGAATATGATTGTGAAAAGGAGATGCCTTTCCTTTGGCAATTTGTGATGACGATTGACGCAAGGCTTGCCATGATGTTCCCAAAACACGTCCATAGGCGATAATGGATGGTGAGAATGCGAGGAGTAGGCAAACACTCAATTTGCGATCCGAAGAGACGCCTCTAGCATCAAGAATCGTATACAATATCGCTACGCCGCAGAACCAAAATACAGTCAGCGCCACATAGGCATACGATCGAGCACGACTCGCTTCCTGTAATCGAGCACGTCCGTGACCGATCGGCTTGATGATTTGTGCTCCCAATGAAGAGCCAGAAGAGATAACTGCTGGCCATACAATGAGAATCAAAGCAAGAGCAATATTCGGGGCGTGGTATCCATCACTCCATCCTTGTGAAGTGATAAGATATTCAAAAAAGAGCAAAAGTGCTCCAGTTAGTGCAAAAAGATATGTTGCAACTCCAAAACGCATCCCTCTACTTTGGAGAAGATCCCGAGCCTCTCCGAATGTAGAAGTAATCGTATGGACTTCATACCGTTTTGGACCCGTTTCAAAGGCAACCTGTAGACCTCGCAACTGGCGGGGAACCACTGTTCTCCAAAAAAGAAGTGCAATTGCTGCTGCTAAAATAAGCGGCACAATCGCAACGGCGGAAAAACCGCCGATAATAGATGGAGCCGACATGATTCTCCTAACTCATTTCGCTTTTAATTGAATGCGAATAAAAATGGTACACAAAGACCTATTTTTCACTCTGAATCAGGAACCAGACTTGGTTGGGAAACCTTTTCTGTGATCTCTTTTACAATATCATCGACAAACTGATCGAGTGGAACATCTGAAATTTGTGACCCCGTTCTTGAGCGTAATGAGACACAATTGTTGTTCATTTCACCATCACCAAGAATCATCATGTAAGCAGGACGCATCTTACGATGCGTTCGGATTTTCTTTCCAATTGTGTCATCACCATCATCGATTTTCACACGAACATTTTGGTCACGTAACTTCTCAGCAACCTCTGCAGCATACTGCTTGTGCTTCTCCGAAATGGTAAGGATGTGAATTTGTGTTGGGGAGAGCCATGTAGGAAACTTACCTGCGAAATGCTCTATTAGGACTCCACAAAACCGTTCCATAGATCCAAATGGTGCTCGATGAATCATAACTGGGCGATGATTTTCTCCGTCATTTCCCTTGTACGAAAGGTCAAATCGTTCTGGAAGATTGTAATCGACTTGAACAGTTCCAAGTTGCCATTCACGACCGATGACATCCTTGACAACGAAGTCAATTTTAGGTCCGTAGAAAGCGGCTTCTCCTTCTTCTTCTGACCAATTTACACCAAGTTTAGCAGCTGCAGCACGACACGCTTCTTCTGCTCTATCCCAACGTTCAGAATCACCGACATATTTGTCGGAGTTTGGGTCTCGCAAACCGACACGTACACGGTAATCGTGCATTCCAAGGACATCAAAAATAGTCTGAACCAGTTCAATACAGCCCATGACTTCGGCTCCGATTTGATCTTCAGTTACGAACAGGTGAGCGTCATCTTGAGTGAATCCTCGAACACGAGTCATACCCGATATCTCACCAGATTGTTCCCATCGATAGACTGTACCAAATTCAGCGAGTCTCAATGGTAAATCACGGTATGAGCGTGCTTGTGAAGCATAGATTTTGACGTGATGTGGGCAGTTCATTGGTTTGAGCATATAGCCATCGATATCACCAGTGTTCATCATGTTCGATAATTCCGAACATGAACAACCTTCATCTGCTAATTTCTTCATCAAATCACGTTCAACAAGTGGCGGATACTGACTTTCTTGATAATATGGGAAATGGCCGGATGTACGATATAAATCGAGTTTTCCAATGTGTGGGGTGAAGACCTGATCGTAGCCTTGGCGACGTAGGTGATAGGAAATGAAATCCTGCAGTTCTTGACGAATAACAGCCCCTCTTGGTGTCCACATGATGAGTCCTTGTCCAACTTCCTCATCAACATGGAATAATTGCAAATCCTTTCCGAGTTTGCGATGGTCACGCAGTTTGGCTTGTTCCATCTGATTCAGTGTCGCTTTGAGAGCTTCCTTTGTGGGCTCAACAATTCCATAGATTCGAACCAACTGTTCACGAGATTGGTCGCCTCTCCAATAGGCAGAGGATACGGACGTGAGTCGGCTGAACATCAACTTAGCAGTGCTTGGTACGTGAGGTCCAAGACACAAATCGTACCATTCGCCTTGTTTGTATATCGTTGATCCATCTCCATCTTCTAACTTGTCGTCGATGATTTCTATCTTATATTTATTCGATTGAAAATGGTCGCGGAGTTCCTGTTCTTCAAGTTCAACTCTCTCAACTTGGATATTACGTCGTGCAAGTTCATGCATTTTCTTTTCAATAGCCTTGAGATCGCTTATTGCAATTGGTTCCATTGCAAAGTCGTAGTAGAATCCACGATCGATTGCAGGTCCAATGGTTGGTTTCGCATCAGGATAGATCTCCATAACCGCCTGAGCAAGTAAGTGAGCAGCGCTGTGTCGAAGAATATGGATCCCCTCATCACTGGAGGCAAGAATGCCTTCCACGCTACAGTTGACCTCAAGAGAAGTCGAGAAGTCTCGCTCAACACCGTCGATACGGGCGGCTAAGCACCCATGCTTCTTTCCAAGAGCATCAATAACGACTTCACCAGCAGTAATGCCTGCAGCATATTCGTTGACTGTTCCGTCAGGCAGAGTTACATTGACCATTGACATAGAGGCGCCTCGCATTCATTGGTCGACGGTCCTATTGATGAATCCGCCGATTAAATTTACCATTCAACGATGATGTCATCATCCATATCTTGTGACGGCTTATCGAGAATGACTTGTTCTTTCTTCGGAACATCTTCTTCCTCTTTCTCTGGAGCAACAACAAACTCTTCTTGGGCTTGAACCGGTTCAAGTTTGAATCCGAATTGAGGATTTGTAGGACTCTGCTCTTGATTTTCGTTGGTTTCAATTTCCTCTTTCAAGGGTGCTGCTTCACCTTTTCCGATATCTTTCATACTCTCTTTCATGACGTCATCGAGAACGATTTCATCAGGAGTTGATTCTTTGGCCATGTATTTCCATCGCTTCAAAGAACTTCAAGACATCGGTTTCTTGCTTAATTTCCCACCCGTTTTCCACCCTTGGTCATGAGCAATGATTGAAAATGAGAGCCGCCTCCGTATGGATATGCGTATTGGTATAGTCGTCAATCCTGATGCTGGACTTGGAGGTCGGCTTGGCTTCAAAGGTAGCGATGGTCGGGCCAAAGAAGCTCGAGAAGCAGGAGCAGTCGACCGAGCAGGGCCTCGAATGCAACAATGTATTTCCAAATTCAAAGAACTGCTTGCTTCCAGTCTCAACCGGATGGGTGTTTCACCCACTATCGTGGCCTGGTCTGGACGTATGGGTGGTGATTGGCTTGATGGGTTTGAATACGAACAACGGAAGGAGTCTCCAGTAGAATCAACAGCACAAGATACATCCAATCTTGTTCATGATCTTCTCGAAGCAGAAGTCGATGTGATTCTCTACGCTGGAGGTGACGGAACCACTCGCGATATCGTCAATGCTCTTGATGGCAATGAAACGCCTTTAATCGGTGTTCCAGGCGGTGTAAAGATGCATTCTGGGTGTTTTGCCACGACTCCAAAGGCCTCTGCTGAAGTCTTGCTCGCTTTCCTTCAGGGAGATTTGATGGTTGCCATCACCGAAGTCATGGACTTGGACGAAGAAACATATCAGAAAGGAGAATGGAACGTACGCATGTATGGAGAGGCTTGGACCCCCTCCAGTCCTCGCTTCATGCAAGGGGCAAAGGAACAAGTTGAACGCGCTTCAGAATCTGATACAATTGAAGGACTAGCCAATCATATTGGCAACTTGGTTGATGACGAACCTGAACTCATGGTCATTTGGGGCAGCGGAGGAACACTACGAAGAATGGGAGAGCATCTGAATGTGGAATTGACATTGCTTGGAATCGATATACAACATAAAGGAACAATCCATTCTGACTTGAATGAACAACAATTGTTGCATCATCTCGTAGGATACGAAGGCCCACGTTTGCTCCTCTTATCGCCAATGGGAGGCCAAGGCTTCCTCATTGGTCGGGGTAATTTACAACTTTCTCCAGACGTTCTTCGAGCCATTGGGTTTGAATCCATCCTTGGAGTTGCAACACCATCGAAACTTCTCGGTTTGTCCAGTGTTCGTATCGATACAGGTGATCCTTTACTCGATGACGAATATCAACAACGCCGGTTCATAAAATTGTTACAAGGCTATCGAACGACACGGGTCATTCGTATCCTCGAATCTTAAGGTAATTCTTGTCCACTTGATGCAAGAAGCAAACCAAGGAACGGCGGACTTGGTCGGCCAGGTCTTGATTTGAATTCCGGATGATACTGGACACCAACGAAGAATGGATGGTTATCGAGTTCAAAGATTTCACAACGTTGTCCGCTCTCATCCTTACCGACAAACTTCAATCCTGCTTGCTCTATTTGATCAACAAGATCGGGATTAATCTCGTAACGATGTCGATGTCGTTCGTCCACCTGTGCTAATCCACCATAGAGGCGACGCGTTACACAGTCATCCACTTGGAAGATGGTTGGTCGAGATCCGAGTCGCATTGTTCCTCCGAGGTGGGTCTTAGAGATTTCAGGCATGAAGATAACAGCAGGATTTGCTGCATCGGGTTCAAATTCAGTTGATGTTGCATCGTTTATTCCCAATACATTTCGACAGAATTCGATGGTCGCTACTTGCAAGCCTAAGCAGATTCCAAGGTATGGTACGTTGCTTTCTCGAGCATATTGTGCAGCTAGAACTTTTCCTTCGATTCCACGGTCACCAAAGCCACCTGGGACAAGGACGCCATGAGCGTTCTTGAGAAGAGACCAGGCTTCAGAATCTCTGTTTCCTTCGAGATCACTCGCTTCAATCCAATCGATACGGAGTTTTCTATCAACTGCAATTGCTGCATGTTGAAGTGACTTGATAACAGACAAATACGCATCAGAAAGGCCAGTGTACTTTCCAACCATTGCAATATGGACTTCTTCTTCCAGTTGGTCAAGATGATGCGCCATCTTCCTCCAATCGGATAGGATTTCAGTTTTATTGCAATCAATATCGAGGATGTTACAGAAGCCTTGCTCCTCAAGCATCAACGGTACGTGGTATATGTTGGGGACATCGTGTGTCGAAAAGACTGCTTTTGAATCAACATGGCAGAATGCAGCGAGTTTGTCTCTTGTCTCTTGAGTTAATGGCTTACTTGAACGGCAAACAAGGACATCAGGAGTAATTCCCAATCCCA
>CALBJF010000204.1 GCA_937892665.1 uncultured euryarchaeote
ATGAGGACAGTTTGGTCTTCGCTGAATACTTTCTCTCCTTCAGTCTCTCGAGTTAAGATCGTAATAGCGGCAAGCAGTATGACGACAATAATCAATAAAAGGATTCCAGGTCCAATCAAGGAGTCTTCTTCCGCTTTTGTGTCTTCAATATCGTCTCCAAGAATACAATTTGGAGGACAATCATCTCGACCTGTGTCGTTGGTCTCTCCATTGTCAATCGGATCGACTGGATCGACTGGGTCAACCGGATCGACTGGGTCAACCGGGTCTACTGGGTCAATTGTCGAACCACCGTTGTTTCCGTCTTGTGGAGTGAAAACGACATTGACACCGGTACGTTGTCCGTTATTCATCGGAACGTCGTAATAATTCTGTAGGACGGTTAAATCGACGTGGGTATTTGCGTGGTTGGAACCCTCAATGATGCCAAAGTGACGTGTATCTCCAGTCGTGAATATATTATTCAGTACATTGCCTTGCATTGAACTGTAACTGTCAGTGCTTGCTGACCATGTGGAATCGATATCTGCTTGATTCAAGGCCATGGCCATCTCCATGTTGCTGAGAATTGTAGACCATGATTGCGTACCCTCTGCAACAGATCGGTCGGTTACATCAACTGCTTTGTCAAATCCAGGGCCTGTAACAGTCTCCCAATCATTTCCTTTCAGTTCAGTCATGATATCGATGTCTCCCCAAACAGGTTGACCATTAACGAGCGTCAATCGAATATCAGCATCAACTGCTTCAATGAGGTTTCTGTAAGGGTCTTCATGGAAGTTGTCGACGACTACGAGGTCAGCGTACAAACCTGCATTTACTCTTCCAACGAATCCGTCCCATTTGTTTGCCAAAGCAGGGTTTTTCGTTGTCATCGCCGCAAGTTCGTAATCGGAGAAGTAGCCGTCGAGGGCTTGCTTGTTCCAAACGTCAGCGACTTTGAGTTCATGAAGGACATTCTTCGATCCACTCGGCCCCCAATCTGGGGCTATTGAGATTCTTACGCCAGCTTGGTCAGCAGCCACAACATCGGTTGTGTCTCCGTAGAGTAGAAGATTCGACAAAGGAGACCATGCTAAATCGGCTCCAACTTGTCCCATCATTGCGAATTCAGTTGCAGTCAATGCAGTTCCGTGAACGACAACCAATTCTCCAACGAGAAGGTCATTTTGTACCAACACATCGAATTCAGCTCGACTAACTTCGTCAACGCCTTCGGAAAGATGGAGGTACCATGCCTTGAGGTCTTTCGAGATATTTCCGCTCTTGATATGGTTTCCTGCATAATCGCTTTCGAGTGTGGTTACCTTTGTATGAATGTCATCTCCTCTAAAATTGTACAATTCTATGTTTCTTGAAAGCATGCTATCCCAAGCATCGGTGTTGGAAGTTGGTGAACCTTGGACTGAAGTTACTCCTCCTGAAACTGCCATTACCTCTGCATACTTCATCTGTTCATCGGCCATATTCCACATACTACCGCTCTGAACGAATGTCTTCATCCATGAGATATCTCGCTTGTAGTTTGGATTATTCTTCCACTGATTTCGGTTTGAATAGCCACCTTCCTCAGACTTTGATGATGTGTGGACGTCAAAGTCCCAAAGTGGAATGTGATTGTAATGCATATGGTTGTGCGAATCGATGAGCCCTGGATAGATTGTTCCGTTTGTGTCAATGATTGGAACGTTGGTTAAATCAACGTTCGCTGGAATTTGGTCTCCCCAGACTGCTTCGATTTTACCGCCTCGAATGAGGACATTTCCTTCATTGATAACATCGGCTTCGGCGTTCATAGTGACGACTCGACCTTGCAGTACCATTGCGTCAACTCTTCCACCATCACTGACTCCAAAGCATCCCACCATGTTTTGTGCGGATGGGAAATATTCCCCTTCAGCAAAGCCAGGTGTTGGGGGACTTACCTTCCAGATTGAACCGTTTTCCAGTGTAATGTAGGAGTTGCCGTACCATGAATCTTCGCCAGGGTACGAAAGTTGATCGATGAGTGTCCCGCTAGGATCAGTAAGAGTTACACTGTCTCCATCGAAATAGTCGAGTTCGATTCGTGATGCATTGATGAACACGGATATGTATCCATCTGCTGGGATAATTGTGTCACGCGCAATCTGACAAGGGGCACTGCCGCCATCTGGTTTATCATCAAGGACCCAATTAGAGACGTTGATGGCTTGTGAAGTAGGATTGTGAAGTTCGATGAATTGGTCGGAAAACTTTCCATAATCTCCGTCTGCGTTCCAGTCTGTAGCATTGAAGCAGTTCGTACACGTCTCGTTATTCTTCATACCATTTGGGGAGACAAGAATCTCAGAGATGATGACAGTGTCGCTTTCTCCCACTGAATCCACTTGTTGATTGTCAAGTAACATCGATGTAGGGGAAGCGGAAGTAAAGAGGAAAATTAAAACTGCACTGAGGACGAGAGTTCGGCTCATAATCTAGGGGTTGCGTTACAGCACATGAATCCGCCGATGCACCCTCATGGAGGAATACATGAACAAATATACTCCAAACGATAGCGTTATCCATGGCGACCGTCGCAATGCACGAATCTTCATTCAACGAAATCATAGAAGAAAACAAACTTGTAATTATTGACTTTTGGGCTGAATGGTGCGGCCCTTGCCGTGCCTATGCACCAGTTTTTGAAGGCGTTTCAGAAGAATTCCCTGATGTTGTATTTGCAAAAGTAGATACTGAGGCCGAACAAGCACTTGCAGGTACCTTTGGCATCCGTTCAATTCCAACAACTGTAGCCTTCAAAGATGGTATTGGTGTGTTCATGCAACCAGGTGCTCTGCCTGAAGATGCACTCCGTGATCTTATTGGTAGACTCCAATCTCTCGACATGGATGAAGTACACGCAGAACTTGAAGCTCAAGAAGCCGAAGAATCATCATGATGCGCAAAGCGTCATATGTTCGTCCCTTAACCGATAACCATGCGAAGCGGCTTTTTACTGGCAGTCCTTCTCTTACCAAGCCTTCTAACTGGCTGTTTTGGTGAAGACTTGGAAAATGCATCAAGCCTCGTTGATGTAGAATT
>CALBJF010000205.1 GCA_937892665.1 uncultured euryarchaeote
ATTACACTACCAGAGGCCTTTTCTGTATCCGTTCGTGAAGATCTCGTCCGTGATGCAGTTGCATCAAGCCGAGCTAACCGCAGACAAGCATACGGTTCACGCCGACACGTCGGTAAGCGCCGCCCTATGGCTGGTATGAAGCACTCCGTCGAATGGTGGGGGAAGGGACGTGGTGTCTCTCGTATTATGCGCCGTACTGGTCAACGCCGTGGTGCACAAAACCCGCATACACTCGGTGGACGCCGTGCTCACGGACCTAAGGTAGAAAAGATCTGGGCTCGTAAGTTCAACACCAAGCAACGACGTCTTGCTCGTAACGCTGCTCTCTCTGCAACTGTCAATATGGATATGGTTACATCTCGCGGACATAAACTCGATGAATCCATCGAACACTTGCCGATCATTCTAGGTAACTATACAGAGACTGTTGACGGAAAAACATCCGAATACAACATCGAAGCATTCAACCATGGCTCCGCTACTCGCAAGGTCATTGCAATCTTCAACGAACTTGGACTTGGACACGATCTTCATCGTGCTCGCTCCAACAGAAAGATTCGTGCAGGAAAAGCAACCATGCGTGGCCGAGTACGAAAGACGCCTAAGTCCATACTACTCGTTGTCAAAGAAAAGACAGGACTTGCTCAAGCAGCTCGAAACCTCCCTGGTGTCGATGTTGTCTCTGCAAGAGACCTCAGCGCCGAACACCTCGCCCCTGGTGGCGATGTTGGTCGCTTGACCGTCTTTACACAAGATGCTGTGGAGGCACTTAACTGAGGTGATATCATGGAAGCATACGACATAATCATTATGCCTTGGTTGACTGAAAAGACCATGGAAGCTAGAACCACACAGAACCGTCTTGAGTTCATTGTTCGCAGATCTGCGACAAAGAAACAAATCGCTCGTGCGGTATCAACAATTTTCGAAGTAGAAGTCGCTACTGTAAACGTACGCAACACCAAGCATGGAAAGCATGCAAGTGTTCGTCTTGCAGAAGGATATGATGCTGAAGACGCTGCTATGCGTCTGGGAGCACTTTGAGGTGAGGAAACATGGGTAAGAGAATTCGTGCACAACGTAAAGGATCATCACCACGGTATCGCGTGTCTAGTCACCGATTCCCTGGTAAAAGCAGAATGCCTCGTGCGAAGGATATCGTCGGAGAAGTTACAGAACTTGTCCACTCTCCTGTTCACACAGCACCTCTCGCACGTGTCAAGTTGCCTGATGGCGATACCACCTTTGTGGTCGCTACAGAAGGTCTTGCAGTAGGAAGCAACATCGCCATTGGCGACAATGTCTCCCTACGACCAGGTAACATCACATCACTCGCACAAATCCCTGAAGGGACTGCCATCAACAACGTCGAACTTCGACCTGGTGATGGTGGCAAGGTCGCTCGAACAGCAGGTAATTCTTGTTTGGTTGAAGCAAAACTTGGAGATAAAGTCCGTATTCGAATGCCGTCCGGTTCCGTTAAGGAACTTCCAGGCAGCTGTCGAGCCACCATTGGTGTGCTCGCAGGTCATGGCCGTGATGAGATGCCACTGCGAACTGCTGGAGCTGCGTACTACAAAGCTAAGGCTCGTGGTAAACTCTTCCCACACGTCAGTGGTGTAGCAATGAACCCTGTGGATCACCCACACGGTGGTGGAAATCACCAAGCTGTTCACGGACCTAACTCAGTTGCTCGAAGTACCCCACCAGGTGCTAAGGTCGGATTGATTGCCCCAAGCCGTACGGGACGAGGACGCGGCAAGAGAGTATGAGGTGTTGAATTATGGGACGTAAGAAGAAGAAGTCATTCATGACCCCTAAAGCCGGTCGACGTAAGGCGCGTAAGCGACTTTCAACGACAACGGCTCGCCAGAAGAAAGAATTCACATACCGTGGATACGATGTTGAAACATTGAGCAACATGCCAATGTTCCCTGAAGATGGTGCTGAGGAATACCTCATCCGCCTCCTTCCTTCACGTGTCCGCCGTTCGATCAGTCGCGGTCTTTCAGAGCAGAATCTGAGGTTCAGAGAACGTGTCGCTCGAAGTAAAACAAACACAATTCGTACGCATCGCCGTGATATGCCAATACTACCAGAATTCGTCGGTAAGACACTCGCAGTTCACAACGGACAACATTTCGTTGAGATTGCCGTCAAGCCGGAGATGATTGGTCACTACTTAGGTGAATTTGCAATCACACGACGTGGAGTTGCCCACAGTGGGCCGGGTGTAGGTGCTACCCGTTCTTCCAAGCACGTAGCATTGAAGTGAGGTGAAATAAATGAGCAGTAAGCGAAATATGGACCGTCGAACAAAGCGTCGACAACTTTCACAACGTGGATACACACAGCTCTTGCAAGGAAGCCGTCTGGCTACAGCACGTGCAGTCAATGTAGACATGCACGTCAAGCACTGTTTCGAAGTCGCTCGTGCCCTCAAAGGCATGACCGCCGGACGAGCAATTAGTTTCCTTAACGAAGTTCTTCTCATCGATTCAGATCGAGCAGACATTCGCCGTAAGGCAAGTGCAGTTCCTTACCGACTTGGTAGCGGAAACAAGAAGAAGCGACGATCTGGACCTTCTATGGTAGGACACCGTAAAGGTGGTATCGGACCAGGTAGATATCCTGTAAAGGCAAGCCGTGCATTCATCAAGCTCATTCAGAGCGCAATGGAAAATGCTCGTCACCAATACGATGATGTTGAACCTGAAGACATGGAAATCACACACGTTGCAGCACACCGTGGACAAATCCGTCGTGGATGGATTCCTCGTGCTCGTGGACGTGCAACACCAAGCAACCACTATCAAGTAAATCTCGAGATTTTCCTCGAAGATTTCACAGCAACCGACGATGAGTTGGAGGATGACTTCTGAGGCGAATATCATGGCAGGTAAAAAGAGTACAATTAAGGCAATCGTCAACCGAAACGTTGAGCGACACTTGGTCAAGGAATTCCTTATGAAGAACACCAAGCGTTCTGGATTTGGTGGATTAGATATCAAGCGTACCCCAAACGGTACCGAAGTAACAGTTCATGCAGAACGCCCTGGATTGGTCATCGGCCGAAAAGGTAAGATCATCAAGGAACTTGAAAGCCGGTTGAAGAGTGAGTTCGAACTCTACGACCCTCAACTGAAGGTTGAAGAAATCAAATCTTCTGAATCGACTGCAAACGCACAAGTTATGGCAGAAAAAATCGCCTCAGCTTTGGAGCGTGGATGGTATTACCGCCGTGCTGGAAACAGCGCTGCTGAAAACATCATGACTGCAGGTGCACGTGGTGTTATCGTAACACTCGCTGGTAAACTAACCGGTTCTCGTAATCGAACACAGAAGTTCATCAAGGGACACGTCAAGTACTGTGGTGAAACTGCACTTATCCATATGGACAAAGGCTACTCTGTCGCAGTTAAGAAACTCGGAACAATCGGTGTAACTGTTGAGATTATGCGAGCAAATACTCGCCTTCCTCACGAAATCACTATCTTCTCCAATGAAGAGTTGTTGATCCGAGAAGAAGCTGAAGCAACTTCCCAGGCAAATGCAGAGGTGACTGGATGAGCCACGTCCGCAATCGTGATATCGCAGCAATGAGCCAGGAGGCTCTTGGAGCAAGACTTCTTGAATTGCAAGAAGAACTTCTCCAACTCCAGGCTGAAAAGGCACTCGGTGGTACACCTTCCAATATGGGTGCATACAAGGCAACACGCCGAAGTATCGCACGCATCAAGTCCTATCTTCATGGGGCTACCAACTGAAACTACGAGGTGATGAACGACTATGGCGGCAATTTGCAGTGTGTGTGGGCTCCCTGATGAGCTGTGCATCTGTCAAGAAATCGCTAAGGAGCAACAAAGAGCAATTTTGTCAACTGACCGAAGGAGATATGGAAAAATTGTCACCAAAGTGGAAGGTATTGAAGACGTAGCAATCGACATCAACGAACTAGCAAAATTACTCAAAAACAAATGTGCTGCCGGAGGAACTGTCAAGGGTCGAATCATAGAACTTCAAGGCGATCACAAAAAGAAGGCAGCAAACGTACTAAGAAATAATGGATTTAATGTGGAGGTGAGATAATGACAGATATGAACAAGACTTGGATGGGGCAGACGCTTAATGTCGTTCGTTCCACAGATTCCACTCTCATCGGACGATCTGGACTTGTCGTCGATGAATCACAACATACGATCACCATCCTCGAACACAACATTGAGCGTGTGTTCGGAAAATCAAGTATCCAATTTACACTCAACGACGGAACTACCGTCCTCAAAGGATCGTCCTTGCGGCAACGACCTGAAGATAGAATGCGCCGCAACTACAAGGAGGCATGAAGATGCGAGACATCGGAATTGACGTAAAAAGACCAACAGATGAATGGGACGGCGACGAGAACTGCCCGTTCTACGGAAGCTTGCGCTTGCGTGGACAGGTATTCGAAGGCGTAGTATCCGGAATCGGAATGCAGAAGACAATAACAATCGAGCGAAACAATGTTCGTTACATGAAGAAGTACGAACGTTTCGAAAAGCGAACCAGCGCTCTAAGCGCACATTTGCCAAGTTGTATTGGCGATGTCGAAATTGGAGATTCCGTACGTGTTATGGAATGCCGACCTCTTTCCAAGACAGTTTCATTCTGTGTTGTTGAAATGACTGGGGGTGACGAGTGATGAGAGGAATTGCAGGCCGTCAAACCCGTGGATTGCCAACAATGGCTCGACTACACGTCGCTGATAACACCGGTGCTAAGATCGTTCAAATCGTGAACGTCATCAAGCTCGGTGGTACAATGCGTCGATACCCTGCTGGTGGCGTTGGTGACATGACCAAGGTTTCAGTCAAGAAGGGTACTCCAGATACTCGACGACAGATGTTCAATGCTGTCATCATCCGTCAACGCCGACCATTCCGTCGTGCTGATGGAACATGGGTTCAATTCGAAGACAATGCATGTGTCATTACAAACCTCAAGGGTGAAGTTCAGGGATCCGATATCAAAGGACCCGTCTCCCGTGAGGCTGCAGAGCGTTGGCCACGTATCGCTGCAACAGCGAAACAAATTGTATGAGGTGAGAACATGGTAACATCAAGAAAACCAGGAAAGCAGCGCAAGGCGCACTACAACGCATCTTTGCATACCAAGCGTAAGCGAGTAACTGCTCGTCTTCAACTCGACAAACCTGACGAAAGGTTCGCTGGCGTTCGCTCAGTAACCATTCGCACAGGCGACACTGTCCGTGTAATCCGTGGGGATTTCGCAAGCGGTGGAAAGCGTCACGGTGGAAAGCGCAAGGCTGAACCACTCACAGGTCCAGTAATTGGCATCGATGCCAAGAATGGACGTATCCTTATTGAAGGTGCAAAACAATCCAAATCAGACAACAGAGAAGAAGCCGTGCCGGTCCACGCTTCCAACGTCGTTATCGTGAAACTCGATGAGACGGACAAATTGCGAATGCAAAAATTGACCGATGATAGGAGTTGAATACAATGGGTAGCAGCAGTCACTTGAAACGTTTAGCCATGCCTCGTAGCTGGCCACTTCCACGAAAGACCACCATTTGGGTTACACGCCCAAGCCCAGGTGCACACAGCCTAGATCGCTGTATGCCATTGAATCTGATCGTAAGAGATGTTCTTGGCCGTGCTCAAACATCCCGTGAAGTTCGATTCATTGTTCACAATGAATTGGTCAAGGTTGATGGACGAATCTGTAAAGATACCCGCCGTGGTGTCGGCTTGATGGATGTTCTTTCTCTTGGAGATGAACACTTCCGTTGCATGCTCGATATCAACGGACGTCTACGATACGCTCAGATTCCATCTGATGAAGCAGCATGGAAGATTGCTCGTATTGAAGGCAAGTCTACAATCAAGGGAGGTAAGACTCAACTCAACCTCCACGATGGACGAAACCTCATCGTCGATGATTCAAACCTCTACAATACAGGAGATTCACTAAAAATTGCTCTTCCTGAACAGACCATCGTGGAACACATCAAGTTCACAGAAGGTGTGCGATGTTACCTTGTTGGTGGTACGCACATCGGTGAAGTTGCGGCAATGAAGGAGCGCATCGTTAAGCGATCCAGCATGCCAAACGAAGTCTTATTCGAAGACTTTGGTACAACTGAAGTCAACGTCTTCGCTGTTGGAGATTCCAACATGCCAATCACGGAGGTGAAGGTTTGAGCGATACAGTCAATCCAATGAGCACTCCTCGAATTACGAAGGTTTGCGTCAACATCGGTGTTGGTGAAGGTGGAGATCGTCTGACCAACGCTGAAAACGTTCTCGAAATCGTAACAGGTGTTCGTCCACAACGAACACTTGGTCGAATTCAGAACCGTGATCTCAAGGTTCGTGAAGGAGCACCTATCGGTTGCCGCTCCACAATGCGAAACAAGGATGCAATCAATACGTTCCTCAAGAACGCTTTCTGGGTACGTGACAACACAATCCCAAACTGGAACTTCGACGCACAAGGAAATCTTTCCTTTGGTGTCCGTGACTACACGGATTTCCCAGAACAAAAATACGATCCTGATATTGGAATCTACGGTATGGACATCAACGTCGTCTTGGAACGTCCAGGGCACAGAGTAAGCCGCCGCCGAAAAGGAAAGGCCAAGGTTGGAAAGGGACACGGCGTAAGTCGAGAAGAATCGATGAAGTGGTTCTCTGAAACCTTTGGATTAAAAATCATGGAGGAATGAATATGGCACGAGATCATGGAGAATACATGGGGCGAACAATTGGATGCCGACGTTGTGGTCGACGCCGTGGAATGATACGACGACATGGGCTACGCCTGTGCCGCCAATGCTTCCGAGACATAGGACCTGAAATAGGTTTCAAAAAGATGAACTGAGGTGAAATGAATGCAATTAGATCCATTAAATGATGCACTTGTAAAGATTTACAACGCTGAACAAGCAGGTAAATTCGATGTCGAATTAAAGCCTGCTTCAAAGCTATTAGGAAACGTACTCAACATTATGCAAACTTCCGGCTATGTCGGTGAGTTTACTCGTGTTGAAAACGGACGTGGCGACGCTTTCGTAGTCGAACTGAGAGGTACTATCAACCGATGTGGTACCGTCAAGCCTCGACACAGTGTCCGCCGCCAAGAATTCGAAAAGTGGGAGACTCGATATCTTCCTGCTCAGGACTTTGGTTTGCTCATATTGACAACCAATTCCGGCGTCATGAACCACTACGATGCGAAGGACGCCCGCATCGGCGGCAAGTTACTTGCCTACGTATATTGAGGTGAAGAAACATGGTAAAAATCGACAGAATCGAACACATCGTAACCATCCCTGAAGGCGTTACAGCCTCAATCAGTGAAGATGGCGTCGTAACCATCGCCGGATCGAAAGGATCTCTCTCACGAGAGTTTGTCTCGACCCGCATTGATTTACTTCAACAAGACAGTGGCCTAATCGTACGTACCGACCTGCCTCGTCGTAAAGAAAAGGCACTCGCAGGTACTTGGAAAGCTCACTTGAACAACATGGTAAGAGGTGTTACAGAAGGATTCACATATCATCTGAAAGCCTTCTACTCTCACTTCCCTATGACACTTGCAGTGCAAGGAGAAACCTTCGTTGTAAACAATTACTTCGGAGAGAGAGTTCCTCGACGTTCAGATATTCTTCCTGGTGTTGATGTCAAAGTCAGCAACAAGGTTGAGATTACTGTCTCAGGTATCGACAAAGAGAACGTTGGACAAACTGCAGCAAACATTGAACGCAGCACTACGGTCAAGAACCGTGATCGACGTGTTTTCCAAGACGGAATTTACCGTCTCAGTAAGGAGTGATTGGAATGACTGAAGAATATGAAAGTATGACAGTAGCACAACTCAAGGAATTGCTCAAGGAGCAAGGCCTGCCAGTTTCTGGTAAGAAAGCAGAACTCATCGAGCGCTTGATGGAATCATCTGGCGCAGAAGAAGAAGTCGTCGAAGACACAGTTGAAGAAACAGCTGAGGAAGATGATTTCTTTGAAGAAGATGAAGATTGGGACGACGACGAAGATGAAGGTCACGTTGCCAAGCAAAAGCCAGTTCTCGATGAAGTAACACAAGAAGCACTTTCTTTGCGTGCTGCCCAAAAGAAGAAGACACCATCGTTTAGACGAACTGAATGGTTCCGCTACAAGCGTTTGTCTCGTTCTGGATGGAGAGCACCTCATGGTATGGACAGCAAGCAACGACGAAACTACAGATACCGTGGTTCACTCGTACGTGTTGGCCATGGAAAGGTCGCTGAAGCTCGTGGGCTTCACCCATCTGGCTTCCGTGAAGTAATGGTTCACAATATCAATGATTTGGAATCGATTGATCCTGAAACACAAGCTGCACGCATTGGCCGTACAGTCGGTGGTCGAAAGCGAGAGCATATTCATGCTCGAGCCGATGAATTAGGTATTCGTGTCCTCAACCGAAGGAGTGGTGTCTGATGCAACTCACAAACCAAAAGAGACTCGCAGCGAAAATCCTCAAATGTGGTGAAAACCGTGTTTGGGTCAATCCAGATTACATTGATGAAATCGCATCCTCTGTACAAGCAGATGACATCCGTGAATTCATCGAAGAAGGACTGATTCGCGCCAAGGCAATCAAAGGAACTTCTCGTGTTCGAGCACGTACACGTCTCGAACAACGACGCAAGGGACGTCAGAAGGGTCAAGGTAAGCGAATGGGTACTGCAAATGCTCGTAATCCTCGTAAGAACCGATGGATGAGAACAATCCGTTCACAACGAAAGGCTCTCAAAGATCTTCGAGAAGTTAGCGAAATCACCGATAGTGAATACCGCCGATATTATCTCAAAGCAAAGGGTGGTTCATACCGTTCCATTGCTCACATGCGCTCTCAGATGACGCTTGAAGGTGTCAAACTAAAGGAAGGTGACAACTGATGCGAGGAAATCGACGACGAACAGTTCTACGACGAAGAAGATCAGGTCTAACCGACTACCGACGCAGACTACGACTTCTACGAAGCCAAAAGCCTCGTGCAGTTGTACGCGTCTCAAACACTCGTACATCTTGCCAACTTGTAACTTGGGCTGCAGAGGGTGACCTTGTTGTCCTCAATGTCACTGGAAGCGACTTGGTCAAGAAGTACTCATGGCCAGAAGACATGTCCAAGAAATCCGTCCCTGCATCCTACCTTGTAGGATTCGCACTGGGTAAGGCAGCAATCGCTGCTGGACATGAAGATGCAGTTCTAGACATTGGTCTGGCTGCAAGCACACCTGGAAGTCGTGTATTCGCCGCCCTACGTGGTATGGTCGAAGCAGGACTCAACGTTCCTCACAGCGAAAAAGTTCTTCCTGATGATGATCGCACAAATGGCGCTCACATCAACGACTCCATCGCTGGAGCCATGGACACAACAAAATCATCCATAGAGGGGGCATACTGATGACTGAAGAAGAAACAACTCAAATCCAACAACAAGCACCAGGTCTAATCCTAGCTTACGCCCCGCAAGAGGCTGAAGAACCAGGAGGCCGACGCCGACGACGTAACAACCAGTACGATCCAATTAGCAATTTGCGAAGTTGGACTCCACGTACTCGTCTCGGAAACATGGTCTTTGCAGGTGAAGTCATCACCTACGAACAAGCACTCGCAACTGGTCTTCCAGTTCGTGAAGTCGAAGTTGTTGACGCACTTCTTCCAGATTTGGAAGATGAAGTCATTAACGTGAACATGGTTCAACGAATGACAGACAGTGGTCGACGACCTCGATTCAATGTTATGGCAGTTGTTGGAAACCGAAATGGATATGTCGGCCTTGCAATGGCTAAGGCTAAGGATGTCTCAAACGCAATTCAAAAGGCAATTGTTGCTGCTAAGTTGAACCTTATCAGCGTACAACGTGGAAACGGTTCATGGGAATCATCCGCTGGACCAGGTACTTCGGTACCAATCAAGGTCAATGGACGATCTGCATCGACCCGTGTAACACTCATGCCTGCTGCAAAAGGTAAGGGTCTTGTTATTGGCGAGACTGGAAAGAAAGTTCTCGAACTTGCTGGCGTAACCGACGTACTTTCACGTACGAAGGGACAAACCAGAACCACTATCAATTACGCTGCTGCAACCTTTAATGCACTCAAAGCATTAAACATAACACGCATTAGCAATGAACAGCGTGGACGTCTGTTCATCAATACAGGGAGGGTCTGAAATGAGCTGGATAGTTGTAAGAGCACGAAGTAACGTAGGCGTAGAGCGTACGATTCGTGAGACAATGTCTCACCTTAATCTCAGCAAGGTAAACCACGCTGTTATCATTCCAGAGAATGAACAATACCGTGGTATGCTACAGAAGGCCAAGGACTACGTCACTTGGGGTAACGCCGATGCTGAAACAGTAGAAGCTATGCTCCAAGAGCGTGGCCGAATGTCTGGTGACTCGCCATTGACAGACGGTATCGTTTCTGACGCTACTTCTTACAAATCGATTTCAGATTTCGCTAAGGCGATTGTCGACAATGAAGCGGTTGTGAAAGACGTTCCTGGCTTGAAGCGTGTCTTCCGACTGCACCCACCTCGTGGGGCACAAGGATGGGGCGGTATCAAGCGATCCTATGTCGTTGGAGGAGCCCTCGGTTCCCGCGGAGACGACATAAAAGGTCTCGTTGAGAGAATGATTTGAGGTGATATGATGGGTACAAAAGCAAACAAACATCGTGGAAGAAACCGATACCACGGACGTGGAAAGAAAGCAGGCCGTGGCGCTGGAAAGCGTGGTGGCCGTGGAAACGCTGGTATGAACAAGCACAGAGTCATGACTCGAATCAAGTACATGCCTGATCACTGGGGTATGCACGGATTCAACCGTCATCCTACACTTCGAACAGTTCACGTTACATGTAACGTAAGCCAATTGAAGGATATGGCAGATGGTAAGGATTCCATTGATCTATCCAAATTCGGCATCGACAAACTTCTCGGCTCAGGCCGAATCAGTACTGGATTGACAGTAACTGTTGCAAATGCAAGCGCTTCAGCAATCGAAAAGGTCGAAGCAGCAGGAGGTTCAGTAAACCTCGAAGCTGGCGGCGACTCGGACGAATGGGAAGAAGAGTGAACTTAGGAGGGATATAGATGAAGCACAAGCCAGTACCACTCGGTGTTGTACTCACGGGTGTACTCTATTTCGGTCTCCTTTTCTATTGGCAATGGGATGCACTCTCAGGATCGGGCGCACCTCAAGATGCAGCCATCTTTGGAATTGTTCTCGCTGTTGCATACGTAGCGTATACCATGGCCTGTTTCCAAATAGATCTCCCTGAGTCCTTTAAGAAATTACCAATTATTGGCCGTTACTCGAAGTTGTATGGTTGGCTAATCTTCGTTGGAGTGGCAACATTTTACTGCCGTCCAGCCGCTTGGGGTGGATATGATGAAGCAGTCGGATTCCTCCTTGTAGGTGTACTCTTACTTGGATTCGGAGCAGCAGCAATTCTCACATGTTTCATGTGGGGTGGCGACCAAAGCAGTCGTTTGTATGCTCTAAGCCGTTTCGTAGATGTTTATCCAGCTATCACTAAGCCAGACCGACACGTTCGATTCGGTGAAAAGATGTGGACGACAACATTCGTTCTCATTATTTATTTCGCCATGACCAACGTCATGCTCTACGGATTGAGCGGTCAAGCACTTGACTTGTTCAGTGGATTCCGTTCAATCATGGCCGGTGCCTCAGGTACCAT
>CALBJF010000206.1 GCA_937892665.1 uncultured euryarchaeote
AAGCATTGGATGATCTAGGAGAGGAAGCTTGGACTGATGAGCACATCCGTAGAGCGCTGCAGTTGATGCAAGGGGATGAAGAGAAACAAAACGACCTTCGAAGACGATACGCGCTTTTACGACAAATACGAGCACGATATGGAGCCTTCATTATTGATGAATATCAAGATACAAACCCAGAGCACGCGCGACTCCTAGCACGACTCTGGGGGCATAGAATGGATGGATCGGATGAAACGCCACCCCCTCTCGGCCCTTGGGATCCAACTGTCTGTATTGTTGGGGACATGAAGCAGAGCATATACCGATTCAGACAAGCAGAAGTCACTGTGATGCGTCGAATGGTTGCCTCCATTCGTCTGGCTAACCGGCTTGAAGAGCATGAGCCAAGGATGGAACATATCACTCAGGAAGGACATGGCCGAGACCCTCGCCCAGTAGGTGCAGGGGGGGAGACGGGCTCATTCATTCAAGCAAGCGAACTATCCTCCGAAGAATCGTCAGCTACATGGGATTATGTTTCCTTTGGAATCAATGATTTCGGTACCGCAATAGAAGACGCAGTAATTCTTCAACGTCAAGAAGGACACATTGAATTAACAACAAACTTCCGTACAGCACCTCGTTTACTCAACACATTAAACCACATTTTTGATGACACATTCTCTGAACGCCATCATCAATTTCCAGGAGATTTCCATGCCTCCGCTCAACCTCTTCATGCAGGAAGGGAAACAGATAGAGAAGGTGTGCTCGAATGGTTACTTCCAACTCAAGCAGAAATTGATGCTCTTCCCTTAGATTTGGAGATAGGGTACCACTTATTCGATTCAGAATCTGCAAATCCAAGACACCTTGAACACGAACTCATTGCTGCCAGACTCGATTCTCTTGTCAGGGGGCATGCAACGAAACTCTGGTCTTCCGAAGAACAAGATTACGTCGATATAGAACCGGAAGAACGCATTTCTCCAGAAGATGTGATGATCCTCGTTCACTCAAGGAAACATATCCCCGACCTCATTAAGAGATTACAAGGTCGAGGTTTGCCAGTATTGGCCGATAAGCAAGGTCAGTTGTTACGACAACCAATCGTCAAACCTCTGCTTTCAGTGCTTTCTCTTCTGGCAAAACCGTCCTCACGCTTATCTGCACATGGACTCACCCGTTCTCCAATTGTGGCTGCAACATCCCTTCAAATTGAAGATATATTTGAAGAGAAAGATGTTGAAAATTACTGGCACCATCTCTCGACTTATTTCTCCGGAACTCCAATCGGCAATCTCCTGACGACAATTTCATCACTCATCGACAAAGGAGCCCTACACGAGATTTTTGACGTTGTGCTCGATTACAGCGACCTTTTGACGACCTACCCTGATGAATCCGAACGACAAGTTGCTGAAACATGGTGTGCTTTATTGTACAAAATAGGCTCAGAATGTGGACATGAACCAAGTGCAATGCTTGCCAAGATGAATGCCTTAGCCTCGCTTGAGAATAAAGGACCTCAAGCGACATCTTCCCCAACAAGTGGTGCGATTCAAATCATGACAATTCATGGAGCAAAGGGGTTGCAGGCACCTGTTGTTATCGTAACAGGATTATTCGAAGCAGGTCGACGAAGTTCAAGCAATGATGCCCAAAAGAATGTTCTCATTACTCCTGATGTAATCGCAGGAAGAATACAACCTTGGAAATCTAAAGATAAGCCACTTGATGGTCTTTGGATGCTGGCGAATCAAATGAATAAGGCTCAGAATCTAGCCGAGTTGCGACGCCAATTCTATGTCGCTCTCACCAGAGTACGTGATCGCCTTATCTTTGCAGGCTCTCCTTCAAAGACGAGCGAAATGTCAACAGAAGGCTTCATCCTAGCAACAGGAAATATCTCTGGAAATAACATGGGGGATTTACTCCTGGATGGACTGCGCTACATGGGTGTTGTATCGAATACAGAACAGCCATGGAGTCTCGAAGGGGACACTCAAGGAGAGCGTTTGACAGATTACAAAGACATCGAACTGGTTCTCGACCCGATGGATGTCTTTTCAGCATCAGGACTTCCAACAGATTCAGTAGATGGTATCAGAATTTATCATCATCCAAATTGCTTTACCGAACAAGCACCAGTCTCAGTTCTAAGCGAATGGCTTGAAGTGGAATCCAATCTGAATTACCAAATCGAGGAAGTATTGGAAAACGAAATTGTAACTATCTCCCCTTCCCTAAAAATGACCGCTCACGGCCTAGATGCAGCGTATTCATGCCGCAGACGGTTCTGGCTAAATCACGTACGTGGTTGGCAGACAGAACCCTTCAACATTCAATCTAAGGCAAGAACCATTGCCAATGAGGAGGATCTTAAGGACAGAACTGGAGGAGAGGATTATGATGGTGAATCCTATGTTGGTTGGCCTTCAGCAACGTCATTCGGTTCAATGTTCCACCGCCTCGTTGAGATCGGTCTTGCGAATCCAGCAACAATGAAATCCGAAGATTCACCACTTTCCTCCGAATGGCTGAACGGCCAAGAAAATCGCTTACTTGAAACGAAAGAAATTGATGATGCAATTACATCTGAATCTGAATGGCACAAACTTTCGTATGAAGAGCAACAACAAACACGAGCTAGAATTATTGAACTTGCTGAGTTGTTATCGAAGGGCTCGTTAGGGAGATTAACGGAAGGAAAAGAAGTAAGCGGCCAATTTGTAGAAGGGTTACAAACCGAAGCCTCGTTCTACTTCACAAGAGGTGTAGAATTAACCGATGTTTATCGCAATCCTACCTCAGGCCTTTCTCAATCGATTGTTACTAAAATTGAGAACGTAGACATTACCTTTGAAGGCCAGGCGGACATTGTCTTAGCAGGTATTGAAAGGAACGAGAAATGGCTCCAAGTTGTTGATTTGAAAACCTCTGGTTCGAGAACAGATGACTTGTCCAATCACCGCTTACAAAAAGAAATTGAAGATTGGGATTCCTCTTCTCCTCAAAATGCTGAAGAGGTTGAGATGTTACGAAACCATCGCCTACAACTTACTCTCTATTCAATGGTATTCCAGAAGCAAGAGTTGCTCAAATCGGAAGATGAACGCCGAAAAATCAAGCCACCAGCGCTTCTCATCAGTACGTCGGGAAGACTCGTTGAGATGCCTCAAAAGATGTATGAGGAAGCACAGATTGAACTCTCGTCGCTCTTGGAATGGATTGCAATGCTAACCGCAAACCAAAATGATGTTAGCGAGCCGAAAAGGCTTCCAATGGATTCAATCGATATATGCAAAAAATGCCCATTCTACAAAGGAGAACTTCGAATGTGTGGGCCAGAAGGAACAGATTTGGGAATCAACAACTAAGACTTCTTTCCAAGAATTGCTAATGTTCCAGGTTTTCCATCATGAGCATTCGCTCGCCAAGCATGGATTTCTTGGAACCCAACATCCTTCCACATCTGAATCCATTCTTCTTCCGAGAATGTCGACATATGGACGTCGAGAGCTTCAGGCCATCCAAGACTCTCCTCATGTTCTGCATAATGATCGATACCAATTACAGCCCAGCCATTTTTTTCCAGCCAATCATCATGTATGGATTGCAGCATATTCTTTGGGTCTTTGAGATAATACAAGAATTCCATTGAATGAACGAACTGATAGGTTTTATCAGGTTTCGTGTCAGGGAATTTGGCACAATGGTATGCATTGATCAAATCAACTTCTTTGGCTTTCTCAATCATATGTTCTGCACCATCATAGCCAACGGCTTCGACGCATGCAGGATGTTGGGATAGTTTCCTTACAACCCAGCCATTTCCGCATCCGAGATCGACTGCTGAAAAGGCCACTCGGTCAGTTAACACTCGTTCCATAGCAACATCAATCATTTCATTGACAGCACTAGCATGGCCACGTTCCATTCCTTCATCCTTGCCGAGATGCGCCCAGTGATTGAAGACGTCCGTTGCTTCCTTCATGCCTCTCCGAAGGCGTATATGAAAAAAAGGCATCGAAAGCAACATCATCCGAGTCCACTTGGAAGAGTCATGAGCATCAATACACAATCAATCGACGTCGTTTTGTTTCCGAAAACCGAGGCATACTTGACCGGTACGCTGGCAGTTTCACAACGACATACAATTGCTTGGGAATGCAGTGGAAATCCAGATGGGATTCCGGTCATTGTCATTCATGGTGGACCCGGCGGTGGAAGTCAACCCTCTTACAGGCGCTATTTTGATCCACAGAAATGGAACATCATCCAATTTGATCAACGAGGGTGTGGTCAATCAACTCCATATGCAGACCTGGAAGAAAATACAACGATGCATCTCGTTTCCGATATTGAAGCATTACGTGAGCACTTTGAAATCGAAACGTGGCACGTCTTCGGAGGCTCATGGGGATCAACCCTCGCTCTCATCTATGGGCAAAATCACCCAGAACGTGTTCAATCGTTCATATTGAGAGGTATCTTCATGTGCAGAAAATCAGAACTTCACTGGTTCTATCAAGACGGAGCAAGTCACGTCTTCCCAGATGCATTTGAGCCATACTTTAACCATATTCCTGAAGGCGAAAGAGATGCTCTTATCCCAGCATACTACAAACGGCTAACACATGAAGATGTCGAAGTTCGAAGAGCGGCTGCCAAAGAATGGACACGCTGGGAGATGGCAACCAGTCGCCTCTTCCCAGACCCCTCTTATCTTGAAAAGGCAGAGGATCTTGACTTCGCAGTAGCGTTTGCTCGAATAGAATGCCATTACTTCATCAATGGAATCTTCGTTGAAGAAGCATATATTCTGAAGCATTCACAAATCATTGAACACATTCCCACCGTAATTGTACAGGGTCGATACGATATGGTTTGTCCAGTAAAAAGTGCTTGGGAATTACACAAGAAATTACCTTCTTCGGAGTTGATCATCGTTCCTGATGCAGGCCATTCTATGGGCGAAGTATCGATTGCAAAGTCCTTAGTTGATGCGACAAATGCCATCTAGGAGCGTTATCTTACTTAATCGGCAAATTGTGAGTATATATCTGATAAAGGAGAAGGAGGAGGTTCACTATCATGGCCGTAGATTCTAG
>CALBJF010000207.1 GCA_937892665.1 uncultured euryarchaeote
AAAATTTCCAAACGCATGAGTGAATCACTTGCTCCAGTAATGAACAAGCCATCCCATCCTGCTTCTCGAAGAACATGGCCAATATTTCCTCCGATGTAGGTATCGATATACAAATCGGTAAGAGGAGATCGCGTAACGACAACTGCTCTGCCAGATGAGCCTACTTTACTCGCCTGATAGGGTCCTGTCATGAAGAGAAGAGGCGTTGATGGGTGGCGTGCAGTATCTGCCCTCTTCGTAACGGGATGAGAAATAGCGGTTGCCTCAGCATAATTTGTTGTGTCCCATTCGATGAGAAGACGTGTTGCAAGGCCTTTACCCCCCATACTCTCCAAAAGCCATTCATGAGGTATGTCTCGTGATTGAACTTCCTTGCTGGTCATATCGACCCAAAGCACGCGCCCAGGAAACCCATCAAATCTCCAAGACAATTGCATCAAATAACCTCATCCCATCATCCGCTTCCATGAACCATCTTGAAGCTCATAGATCATCGGAACACCTGTTGGAACTTCCAATCCAAGGACCTCATCCTTGGAAAGTCCTTCAAGATGCATGATGATGCTTCGCAGAGAATTTCCATGCGCAGCGACAAACAAATTCTTTCCTGAATTGTGTGCGGGTAGGAGAACGCTTTCGAGATAAGGGATTGTACGTGCAGCAGTTAATTCAAGGCTCTCTCCGTTTGGCGGAGGCGTGTCAAAAGATCGTCGCCAAATCTTGACTTGCTCAGCACCAAATGTATCTCGAGTCTCTTGCTTGTTCATGCCTTGGAGATCGCCATACATTCGCTCATTCAATTGCCATGAAACGAAGACTGGAAGAATATTGGAATCCTCTGCATCTTTATTTAATTGCGACCATGCAACCATTTTCCCTTCGTTCTCACTCATTGTTTCTCCAGAATCAACGTATTGAATGACTGGAGTTCTCCCACTGTTATGTTGGCTCAATGCCAGCATTGCAGTCATCTGAGCGCGAATTAATGTCGATGTGTGAACCTCATCGATCCGAATATCTGCTAATGCACGACCACCAGCGAGTGCCTCATCGATTCCAGTTTGTGTCAGTGGAACATCAACCCAGCCTGTAAACAAGTTCGCAGCATTCCACATGGATTGGCCGTGGCGCATCAAGATGAGTGAAGCCATATCCATCCCAATGGTTGGTGGTGCATCAAGGCTACGACTCAGACAATACCCGTGTTGCTTCATAAT
>CALBJF010000208.1 GCA_937892665.1 uncultured euryarchaeote
AATGATTTGTTTTGCTGAACGTGTTGCGCCCTCTCTACCATTGATGATGTTTACATCATATCCGAGACCACAGATCATGTGAGCAATATTGTATGTGAATGAGTCCAGGTTATCGATAAGCAAAACAGAATCTTGTTTGAATTCTTTTGTAAAGATGGCGTTTGAACTCGGGGTTGATTTCAAATCCCCTTCAATTGGGAGAGAATGGACTGAGAGATCCCCGCGCGGAATGGAGAGGCGATCATCATCCATCCAACCACAAGACCTCAATAATGCGTTTGCCTTCCATTTCGCTTCAGCAACTTCGGATTTTGGATTCGATTCAATCGTAATCCCTCCTCCTGCAGTGACTTTCGCATTCCATCCATTAGTATCCTTTTTCAATTCTGCAGTTCGAATCATAATGTTCCAAGAAGACATGTTTGTTGTTGTTTCAAACCATCCCAATGATCCTGTCCAGAATGATCTCGGCTGCTTTTCTAATTCATCGATTGCAGCGCAGACCACAGTTCTAGGGCAACCGGTAATCGAGCCACCGGGAAAAACCGCTTGAAAAGCATCAAATGCATCAAGGCCATCTTTCATTTGTCCTTGAACACGAGTAACAAGATGCTGAACCTCGGCATATGTTTCGACATCGAATCTTTCAATCCATATTTGGTTCGGTTTTGCAATCCCTCCAACATCGTTACGCATGAGGTCGACAAGCATTCTGTGTTCTGCACGTTCTTTGCGATCGGAAATCATATCTTCTCGTAACAGTAATTCCTCTGCAAGCGATGCTCCTCTTGGCCGGGTTCCTTTGATTGGAGCAGTTGTTATGACGTCTCCTTTCGTAGAAAGTAGAGATTCAGGAGATGCGCATATAAGTGCTAAATCTTCGTCCTTAACATGAACAAAACCAGAGAACGGCGCCGGATTTGAAGCCACGGAATGGCACAGTATATCCCACGGTTTAGATGCAACAGGCCCCTCCCAAGTCCTTCCATAGTTTAGTTGATACAGTTGTCCGTCTTTGATTGCTGAATGTATTGTCGCTACAATTTGTTCATGTTCTTCATCGGTGCAATTTGAAAATGGAAAACGAGAAGCCTTCACTGATGGAACAATTTCAATTGCTTCATGATTTGAAAGAGATGCAACTGCCAAATTCCTCCAGTGTTCATCTGTTGAGTAAGGTTTCATCACATCAGTCTCTTTGCAATGAACAATACACTTGTCAATTCTCCATAAAATGGAAAGAAGTTCATTCTCTTTTGGCGGGTGTTGCAATCCAATAGGCTGTGTCCATTGCACTAAATCATATGAGAAGGCACCAGTCCAAAATGGACCAGATATTGGCACCGTAGCCAGATGCTGATCGAATACAACGTGCTCTTTTGGACAAAAGTATCGAAGGATTTCTGATATTGTAGTTGAAGTAAATGCATCTCCTACTTCCCACGAATGTCCATTCCATTGTTGTAATTCAGCGGTTAATGTTGATGATTCAGCCAATCTGATTTCACCATTCAACGGGGAATGAAGAGGCATTGTAGGGGTAGTTATGGTTGAAGGCTGTCGAATAATAATTCGAGTTGTACTGGGCCCACAGAGAAGAGAAAATGTAGCAAGGTGGCTTTTTGGGCCTGAAGAAAGCAACATCATTTCATCTGGAGAGCCAAATTCAGAGGCGTCTTTTCCGAGCAATCCTTGAGATTGCAATGAATTCCGTAAGGAAAGAAGAGGCTCGATTCACTTCACCCCCGTCCATGAGGAAGCATCATCTTCGAGGCGTGCTATTGCATTTCTACACAAATCTGTCAATCGTGTAGTCCCATCTCCAATTTCTTCGCCATTAATCGATTCAATTGTTGAGGCACCAAGTCCACTTCCTAGCACAACACATTCGATACAACGCGCAACCATACGTTCGTTGAGTTTCCCCCTTTGAACAGGGAACCCAGAGGATTTTAGTTCTGGTAAAATCGAATGCAGTGTAATTCCATCAACTGCTTGGGTGGATGAACTGTACCAAACAGTACCATCCTCATCGAGTAAAATTGGTGAGCCCCGATCGCCATCAGTAACGGCGAAATCATGAACAAATAAGGCAACATCAACTCCGGAGTCCTCTGCTTTTTGTTTCGCTTCATAATACGCATCCCACGCTGCGTGTTTTGTTCCTGCGACTCGCTTAGGCCACAATTTCGCTGAGACCGTGATTGCATCACATGCTTCGTTTCTTGTAGCATATGCACGGTTGGAGATATTCCATGCACCCTTGGAAGTGTATTCAATACGTACAAGCCCATCTTGGAATTCAGATTCCATTGCCATAAGTCGGTCTAGGACATTCTGTTTCCATTCACTCGATAAGTCGATTTTAAGTTTCTTAGCATGCTCCTGAAAACGAACTGAATGCTGATCAAAGAGAAACAACCCTCGCTCTTTTGAATATCTGAGAGTCGTAAAAACAGCGGAACGGGGAGGTCGCTGCATACTGCTCACATCATGACCTGTCATTCCTATGACTTGAGCATCACGGTATCAGAGGAGATCGTCCAGGAAAGAGGTATCAATACCTGGGCTTGGAGAGTTTTGTTTGGTTCCAATATTCAAATCACTCAGTAAATCATTGTCAATAGGCGCTCTCACTGGGTTCATCACCGGCCTTGGAGCAACGTACTCTTGTCGATCAAGCGGTTGATTTTGGATGCGATCTGCAGCTTGGAAGAGAGAACCAGTTTCTACAGGAGGTGGTGGTGGTACACTTGCATCCGGCGGTGAATTCCATGCTTCATCTTCTCCAAGCCCCCAAGTAGCAGTTTGAATTTCCCACTGCTTATCCTTCTGTGATTTCTTTCCTCGGCCACGTACGATTGCTACGAGTAGAATCAATGAGACAAAGACAAGTCCTGCAGCTAGCAGGTTCGGTGTTGTAAGCAGAGATTGGAAGTCTGTTCCATCATTTGAATCATCACCGTCTACAACTCCATTTTCAACTGCGTTAATCATCAAAGCATCTACAGATTGACGAACTTGATTGTCATCAAATGTTGTAACAGAAACGTACCAAGCAGATTTGTTGTTTAGTTCAGTAAAGACAGTTGAGGTGATGACGAATGAGTTCGCTGTTAGTGTATCTCCGACAAATATAGCATCTGAGATATCCATGAAATCTTCATTGGAGATATGAATTTGGTATCCTTCAACACCGAAATCATTTGTGAGATTCCATGTTACCAAGATATCAGTTTCTGCAACCCATGCTAAGGTGATTCCATCGATTGTCGGGAGATAATTACCTGGATCGGTAATTCCATCGTCAACAGATTGAGATGAAACAACAGTCAAATCAGTCTTGTGTGCATTGGCAGAAGAATCGACAGCAACGACAGCAACCCATGTTTCCAGTCCTGGGAGTACAGGGACATCGCCGGCAATAATCGTTAGAATTAGTGGAAACTCGGGGAGCCTGTCAAGAGTCATAATTGGGACGTTTGGCCCATCAGATCCTACACCGACGCTTGTGAATGACCATGATGCAGCATACACTTCGTATTGGTAAATATCGCTTGCAGTTGAGAGTCCGAATTCCAAATCAAGAGCTGAACCATCATCCATAGGACGGTCGCTGAGTACAATCTCATCAAGACGTGGAGGAGGGGTGGTGTCTTCTATGTTGTTGATTGGAATAACGCTCGCTGATAACAATGAATCAACATAGACGTTTCCTTGCAAATCATGGACGGTCACGGTTACGAAGAGTTCGATTCCTGGTTGAATCAATTGTGGCGTATCTGCAGATGAGAATTCGTTTGTTTGCGAAGCATCTCCATACAATGCAGTATTCAATGTTAATTCAATTGGATTCTTGTCTTCATCAATCCATTGCTTGTCGATAGAGATACAACCACAGGTTGCAGGGTCGTCTCCAAAGGCATTCCATAGGTAGGAAATATCATCAACAGGTTTGTCGGCTGCCCACACGATGTAATGACTGAAATCATCAGCAGAAGAAATTGACCAAACAACATCGATTGCAGTTCCGTCATCATTTGCATGATCGAATGCTTGAATATTCTCAATTCGAGAAGGAGGCATTGAGGCTCCATCTGAATTGTCAAGCGGTGTTGCTTGAACGATGTTCACATCATTTAATTCAGCGTTCAACCACGTGTCATATGCTACGACACCGATGTAATATTCGAGACCGTCAACGAGAGGTAAATCGTCCAGTTGCGATACAATCGTTGTGTTCTCTTGACACGAATTGACCACTGTTGCTGCTGAGAATCCAGCGACTGAAGTTGGAGGTGTTACGAAGACAACACCTGTGATCATGTAGACTGTGTAGAAAGCACAATCCTCTGCATCGCTCGGGTCCCATCCGATGGTAATTCTTCCACCTTCATCTTCAGGCGTATCTATTGCCCAGACATTTTCAAGTTTAGCAGGAGCCTGTCCATCATCTATCCCGCCAGTTGGCACGACTGGGCCGATGATTGTTGCATTCATGATGTCTTCTTGTCCACTGATGTCAACACAAGTGAATCCGAGCCAATACGGCTTGCCAGCATCAAGATTGAGAATCGTTAGGTTTCCTTCTGTAGGCATTACAGTGTAAGCAACAGACAACCCCAGGATATCGTTCATGGCTTGTGTCGATGTATAGATTCGAGTTTCGAGAAGATCCAGAGCCGAACATCGAGCCCATTCAGTCTCTAAGTCCCCTTCTACGCCCCCGTCAAGTGGTTGAGCAGAAGCCCACTCTGGTGGAGTCGGTACCTCGTTACTGGTTGTAACTGGCCCCATAACTTGACTCGGTAATCCAAAGCGACCGTTATCGTATTCAACGACGACAAGAGCATAATATTCAACACCATCAACAAGAGGTACACCGTTGGCAGTTGTTACATCAACCTTGAGTCGACTGTGAAGTGATTCTGTCTTGTCGATGATTCTTCCAGCAAGATCGATATCAGTTGGTAGAGAAGCCCACGGACCTTCGTTGACATAGACGAGATACCGATTGAAATCCGGGTCATGAACAAGAGACCATTCGACGGTTAATGCTCCACCGCCATCATCAGGCCGGTCGTAAACATCTTCGATTTCAACAGGCGTATCCTTTCGTATCCAATCATAGATGAGTCGAACTTCGATTGTTCCGTTGCTTGGTGCTACGAGTTTAATCGGAACAATACGTGTTCCGTTGATTAACTGACCATTATTGATGGCCAATTGGAGGCTGTTTTCAACGCCAGTTGTGTTATCAAGTTCCAGTACAGCATCATACCTGAGTGTACTCGATTGAGCCCATACTGCTGCGTTTGAGACAGGAGATGTCATCACAAGTGGAACAGTTTGGAATAAGAGTCCGTGTACGCCTGCTGTTCCAACAGAACTGTTGAGGGGTACAGGATTGTCTTGAGTAACAAGGTCGATTTGAAGTCCTGGATGAGTCATATCAGTGATTTCCATGTATTGTGAATTGAATCCAATATTGAGCGGATCTGCATATCGTACGCTAATCGTTTCCATTTCGTTAAATGCAGTAGCTGGCGTCCACCCTCTCAAGCCTGAATCAGATGTTGTCAGCCAGAAACCATTTGCACCAACTGCAACATTGGTTGGGTTTTGTACGATTGCTGATTTGAGCATTGAATGCGTACTCTGGGCTTCGATAATTGCCATTCCAGATGCTCCCACGACCATCAAGTGTGCACCATCACTGTCCATCCGGTAGATTGGCCAAGAAGGGAGTTCAAAGCTAGCAAGGCCGTCTTCAAATTCTTCGGTTAATCCGTTGTAATGGACCAATGGACCAACATCAGTGGCGATGTGTAGGCCAGCATAATCAGCCGCTACAGATGTGATGTAATTAGAAGGGAGTTGATCAAAGCGATGCGTAGCAGCAACAGAGTTTGATGATGTATCGATGACTGAAAGGCCAGGTCGTTCAGTTCCAGCTCCATCATGACCGAGAATCAACCATGTACCCATTTGACTGGTTGTGTAGGTTTCAATAGACCATACAGAATTTCCAAGTAAACCATCAGCGGTCGTGTTCGTGCTCATTGCACCAGTCGTAGGAATGTACTGCGTGAGACCGGCTGGACTTGCGATGTAGAGTGTGTTTGAGATATATCTGATATCTTCTATATTGGAAGTAGGTAGCCCATCTGAGGCTGTTAACGGATTATCCCAGTCATTTGTTGTTAGATTCCAACGACCGATTCCGTTTTGTGTTGCAATATAGACATGGGAATTTGAGAAGGCGAACCCTTGAATATTATCCGAAGGAAGCCCGGATAGAAGTTGACCACTGGTGAACTGCTGTGTTGCAACATCAAACATCTGAACACCAGCAGCAGTTGAGAACGTGCCGAGTAATCCGACAAAGAGTGTTGATACGCTGCCTGATTGGTACAAAGCGATACCATCCTGACTGTTGTGGACCGCTCCGTTCTTCCTTTGCAATACGTTCGTAGTCGTGTCAAGTGTATACATTCCACCAGTTTGAGTCGTAATGTAAATCATTGTTCCTTCCATGAGCATAGAATTGACTTGGTTATTGAAGGAGAGAGACCATCCTTCGTTCCAATCGATTCCTCCACTGGAGTTGAATGTCCCCTGCAGAATACCGCCTGAACCAGCACCAGGATTGTTTCCGACTACTGTAACCGAGTATGTAGAAACCCATATCCGAGATCCGTCACTTACCATTGCTTCGATGTTCCCACTCACTAAGGCAGGTAACTCAAATTCAGTATTCAGCCCAGTGGCACTGAGCGTGTCGACGTGAGAGTAACCGCTTGCACCTCCAGCTTGCCCAATGAGCCATTCATTTCCGCTGTATTTGATCGAGGTAACTGCAGTTCCTACGGATTGTACACTTGCTTGACCAGAAATCGGTCCAAGTGTTGAGATTGCTGCAAAACCTCCATTGTCATCATAACCGATTAACAATTTACCATTTGCATAACTGAACGCATCAAGCCACACAGGGTCAGTAGGAATTCCATTTCCGTTGGATGTTATCTCAGCAATCCATGCTGATTGTGCAGTATCGTATTTCGAAATTGGTAGGTCATCATCATCGTAGCCGACGTATAGTGTATCTGATGGATCACAAGCAACCGCAGCAACTCGGCCACTCTTGAGAACAGAGGTGGTAAACGAACCTACGACAGTTGTGTTTGCGAGATCGATATATGTAACGCCACCATTGTTATTGAATAATCCAACATAGAGGTAAGAACCACATGTGTTCATTGAGATAGGGTAGCCGTTTGGTATTCCATTTTGACCAGTGGTGTATGTTGTCCATGTACCAGATGAATCGAGTTGACCGATTGTACCTCGTTGGAATCCGCCCCAGCCTGCGAAGCTTGCTGAACCTACAACTAAGGTACTTCCATCTGTCCAAAGTTCACCAATCCAGTCTCCCATTGCACTTGGTAGGCCATTACCTGACGTCCATGCTGTTTCCCACTGGAAAGAAGACTCGTTGAATCGTTCAACACCGTCTTCGGTGGCAAACAGAATCAGGCCATCATATTCGATAATCTCACGAACTGGGAAAGAAAGTGTATCCCATGAACCTAGTTTCGTTCCGCTTGGACTGTAGACTTCAAGGCCTATTTCTCCCCAAGAAATCCACGTGTGTCCAGTCGATGAATTGAATGCAGTAACCCGATCCACAGCGCCTTCAGGCAAAACCGATGTATTCCAAGTCTGCGAGATTAAGTCGTACTGGGCGATTCCCCCGCTTCCTTCTTGATTCCACCATTGTCCAGATACAACGCTTGCAAGAAGCGTGTCTCCAACAATGGTCATGCCGACCATATCGCCGCCATTTTCGTTGACCTCTGAACCTGCGTCAAGCGGTGTGATAGCAGTGAAGTTCCCTACGTCAATACCGTAGACACTGTCGCTTGAAACTCCTTGATGGTAATACATTGTGTATCCGTACATTGTCAGATCATATGGGTCGCCGTTACCGACGTAAAGGCTGTTTGAAACTTCGATGTCATAGACTTCAGCACCTGTTGTTGTGTTAATTAATTGAAAACCGTCTTCTCCACCAATCCAAATAAGTCCTGGTCTGATGTCCTCAATCATGCCAGTAACGTATTCGTTTCCATCATCGAGAACGTTATCCTGAGTCCAAGTTGTTAGCCATTGGCTGTTTGCGATATCCCATCGAGCAACACCAACGCTTCTCAGTCCGATGTAGGCAATGTCGTCGATAATTTCTACGATTGCGTTCTCTGTTGAAGATCCAGCATCCCATTCTCCAACAACGCTGAAGGATGATTTTTCGATGAGTCCTACGCCTGAGAAGGTCCCTCCAAAGACAGTAGTGCTGTTGACACCGACTGCGTATGTAGCCCAGTTCGGCATGCCATCATAGACGTTGAGACAATCAGCAATATTCCCTGATAAGTCGTATTTACATACGCCGATATTCGTTCCAGACCACATCGCATTTCCATCGAGCACGTAATCGAAATGTTGCGAAGGTCGCTTTGTCCAGTCGCTGCGTGGTCCGATTGTTGTTTCGCTAACAGAGAAACCATCCCAAATATATCCTGCAATATTTGTCCCAATCCACAAATCGTTACCACTTGCTTCAAGGGCATAGATGGTATCTGTTTGCATATTTGTTGTATCGGAATTAAGAGGTGTCAAAATCTCTCCAGTAAGGAGATTTTTTCGAGCTACACCGTATCCAGACAAGCCCATATGGACAATGTCTCCTACAACTGCCACAGGGGCATTGTCAACACCGTTGATGCCAGTCGATCCCCAAGGAGCAAGGAATGTATCGTTACTAATCTCGTATCGAAGAAGACCATTGGTCGTAGCTACATAGCATATGCCTGCATAAATTGCGACTTCTCCAGAGGGAGCAATGTCAGTTTGGAGTAATGTGGCTGAACCGACAGCTGTTGAATCAGCATCTATTCTGTAAATTGCGCCCACTTGAGCGGAGATGATTTTGCAACCCTGTACACTTCCACAATCTCCTTCCGCATCAATTCCCAAGACTTTGGGCTGTGGGGTGTCTGTGCCTGCGGGTACGTTTGCTCGAATTGTCCCGTTTTCAATGAGGAAAATCCCATCATTTTCGGTCCCTGCGAGAATAGTATTTCCTGCTTTAGCAAGCGTTGTGACAGGATCGCCAGTGTTGATAGAAGTCAGCCAGAGAGAGTT